>DAHVFK010000018.1 GCA_027317055.1 Betaproteobacteria bacterium
ACGGGGCGGCGCGTTCACTGGCGCCGCACGCGACCTCCGTCAATACAACCGCCGCGGGCGCCAGGACCGGTTTGCCCATCGCGGTTGTAGCGGCCACCTACGGGCGCAATTGCGGAGCACCGTCAGGCAATGCCACATCCGCGCTCGCGCACGCGTGCAACGGCCGCAACATATGTAACGCCGTGATCGACGCGGCGCCGGCCGAAGGGGCGACCCCAGGCTGCAACAGCGACTACGCGGCCGAATGGAAATGTGGCTCGCGCGCGGGTGTTTTTACGGCCACCATTCCGGCCGGCGCGGGGCACAGCGCAAGCGTCACGCTCGCTTGCCCCGGCTGACGCCGCCCCCTCAATCGCTGGCCGCAGCGACAGAGCTGTCAAACCTCATACCCTGTTGCATTTGGTGGGCCGGCTTGGATTCGAACCAAGGACCAAGGGATTATGAGTCCCCTGCTCTGACCAGCTGAGCTACCGGCCCACGGGGTAAAGCCGATACTTTACGATGCCAGCGCTCGCTCGAGGAATTCGAGCCGGTCCTGGCCCCAGAACAGTTCGTCGCGGTAGGCGTAGGTCGGCGCGCCGAACACGCCGCGCGCGAGGGCCTCCTGCGTGTATTGCGAGTAGACCGGCCTGCCCGCCTCGATAACGGGCGCGCTATCGGTGATCCCGTGGTGCGCCGCGATTTCCGCGAGCACGGCCGGGTCGGCGAGGTTCTTCTCCTCGGCCCAGATCGCGCGCAGCAGGTCTCCCGCCAGCGCCATGCGTACTTCCTCTGCCGCACCGCAGATGAGGCACGCCGCGCCGGTGACGTCGACCGGGAAGTACTTCGGTTGCGCGCTGAGCGGCACGCCGAGCGATTTCTTCCAGCGGGCGAGCTCGACCAGCCGGTAGGCCTGGCGCTGCGGCGCGCGCTTGCCGAGCGGCAGGCCGCCCGACTGGGGGAAAATCACGCCGTAGTCGACCGGCTTGACCGCGATCTGGGCCCCGTGGCGTCGCGCAATGTCGGCGAAGCGCGCATGGCCCAGGTAAGTCCACGGCGAAGACGGCGAAAAGTAGTAGTCAACGTGCTTGGTCACAAACCCCTCCTCCCAAAAAGAGAAGGGCCGCTCGCGCGGCCCTTCAAATGATTGCCGACCGGATCAGCCTTCCTGGTCGAGAAAGCTCTTCAGGCGCTCGGAGCGCGACGGGTGGCGCAGCTTCCTGAGCGCCTTGGCCTCGATCTGCCTGATGCGCTCGCGCGTAACGTCGAACTGCTTGCCGACTTCTTCCAGCGTGTGGTCGGTGGACATCTCGATGCCGAAGCGCATGCGCAGGACCTTCGCCTCGCGCGGCGTGAGCGTGTCCAGCACGTCCTTGGTGACGTCGCGCAGCGACGAGTAGGTCGCGGCGTCCGACGGTGCCATGGTCGACTGGTCCTCGATGAAATCGCCCAGGTGCGAATCGTCGTCGTCGCCGATCGGCGTTTCCATCGAGATCGGCTCCTTCGAGATCTTGAGGATCTTGCGGATCTTCTCCTCGGGCATCTCCATCTTCGCCGCGAGCGTCGCCGGGTCGGGCTCCTGCCCGGTCTCCTGCAGGATCTGGCGGCTGATGCGGTTCATCTTGTTGATCGTCTCGATCATGTGCACCGGGATGCGGATGGTGCGCGCCTGGTCGGCGATCGAGCGCGTGATCGCCTGCCGGATCCACCAGGTGGCGTAGGTCGAGAACTTGTAGCCGCGGCGGTACTCGAACTTGTCCACCGCCTTCATCAGGCCGATGTTGCCCTCCTGGATCAGGTCGAGGAACTGCAGCCCGCGGTTGGTGTATTTCTTCGCGATCGAGATCACCAGGCGCAGGTTGGCCTCGGTCATCTCGCGCTTGGCGCGGCGGGCCTTGGCCTCGCCGGTCGACATCTGCTTGTTGATGTCCTTCAGGTCGCGGATCGGGATGCCGATCTTCTGCTGCACGGCCTGCATCTTGCCGAGCAGCTCGAGGATCGCGGGCTCAAGGCGAATCAATGCCTCGCTCCACGGATGCTCCGCGTTCAGTTCGTTGGTCAGCCAGCGCTTGGACCCCTCGGTGCCGGCAAACACCTTGATGAAGTGCTGGCGCGGCATCTGCGCCTTGTCGATGCAGATGTTGTGGATCTCGCGCTCGCGCGAGCGGATGTCGTCGACCAGGCCGCGCACGCTGTCGCACAGGCGCTCGACGGTGCGCGCGGTGAAGCGGATCGTCATCAGCTCGGCGGTGGTCTGCTCGCGGGCGCGCACGTAGTCCTTGTCGCGCGGGCCCTTGTTCTCGAGCGCTCGCTTCATTTTTTCGTTCAGGCGCCGGATGCGGACGAACTTCTCCAGAGCGTCGGTGCGCAGCTGAAGCAGACTCGCCCGGGCCGCGGCGCCGTCGTCGTCTTCTTCCTCCTCGATCTCCTCCTCGATGGTCTCTTCCTCTTCCTGCTCGGACTCTACCTTCTTCGGGTCGAACTCGTCCTTGGCGTTGGGGTCGATCAGGCCGTCGACAACCTCGTCGATGCGCATCTCCTCCTTTTCCACCTTTTCAGCCAGATCGAGCACTTCGTGGATCGTGGTCGGGCAGGCGCTGATCGCCTGCACCATGTGGCGCAGGCCTTCCTCGATGCGCTTGGCGATCTCGATCTCGCCCTCGCGCGTGAGCAGCTCGACCGAGCCCATCTCGCGCATGTACATGCGCACCGGATCGGTGGTGCGCCCGAACTCGGAGTCCACGGTCGACAGCGCGGCCTCGGCCTGCTCCTCGACGTCCTCGTCGTTGGAGGCGGCCGGCGCCGATTCCGTGATCAGCAGTGATTCCTGGTCCGGTGCCTGGTCGAAGACCTGGATGCCCATGTCGGCGAAGGTCGAGATGATCGACTCGATCTGCTCCGCATCGACCAGGTCGTCCGGCAGGTGGTCGTTGATCTCGACGTAGGTCAGGAAGCCGCGGTCCTTGCCCAGCTTGATCAGGGTCTTGAGCCGCGTGCGGCGCGCCTCGGCGTCTTCCTTGGGCATCACCGCCGCGGCTGCGAGCCATTCCTCGCGCCGCGCCTTGCGCCCGCCGCGGCCCTTCTTCTCCTTGGCCGCCTTGAGGCCGGCGTTTACCTTGGCCTCAAGCAGATCGAGCGCCTGCTTGGTGTTCTGGATCTTTGCCTTGCCCTTCTTGCCGGGCTTCGCCTCGGTTCCCGCTGCAGGCGCCGGGACGGCCTTCGGCACGGGCTTGCCCTTGGCGGGGGCGGCCGGCTTCTTCGCCTGTACCGGGCGCTTGGAGTGCGCGGGCTTCTTCGCCGCCGCGCGCTTGGCCGGCTTGCGCGCCGCTTTGGGCGCCGCGCGCACGACCTTGGCCTTCTTCTTCGCCGCAGGACGCGCCTTGGCCGCCGGCTTGAGCTTCAGATTCCTGACGTCTTTCGCCTTCTTGCCCGCATTGCGGGCCTTCTTGTGGGTCGTCTTGCGCTTGTCCTTGGCCATCCTTGCCTCACGTCGGGTCCCGGACCACGGAAGGTCCGGCGAAACCATATATTGTAGCAAATTGATGAATCTCAAGGCCCTTTAGGCATGTAGCGTTCCTGAAAAATCCTTTCTTCCTCTGCTGTTGCCGACTTCTTGAGAATCTTCGCCCGCAGCGCCTTCTCCTCCGCCGGGACCCGCGTGCCGAGCTTGGACAGGGTGTCGCGAAACTCGCCCAGCGCCTCTTCCGGCGAGAGCTTGAGCGACATCCACAGTGTCGCCTGGGCGCGCGCGAGCAGCTCGCGGTGCGCGGACTCGCCCAGCAGCTCGATCAGCATCCCGTCGGACACCTCGTCTGGTCGTTCGGTTCGGTTGAGCGCCGCGACGATTTCCGCCAGCGCCTTGCTCTCATCGAGCGAGGGATCGAGCAGGCCCGGATCGACCTCGAGCGCGAGCGAGGGCTTGGCGAACACGAGCGCCAGGAGCCTTTCCTCGAGCGCGAACTGGCGCGAGGGCTGAAGCTTCGCCGGCGCCGGCCGCGTGTAGGGCCGGGCCGGGCGCAATTCGAGGATCTGCTCCGCCTCGTCCTGGGACACGCCGGCGAGCACCGCGACCTCCTTCACCACCTGAAGCCTGAGCGCAGCGGCCGCGATCTGTCGCAGGTAGGGCTTCGCCGCGCTGAGAAAGCGCGAGCGGCCCTCGGGGCTGGCGAGGTCGGCCGCGGCGCGCAGCTCACCGAGCAGGAACTCCGACAGAGTCTGCGCCTCGCGCACCAGGCGCTCGAACGCCTCCTTGCCGTGGGCGCGTACGTAGCTGTCCGGATCGTCGCCCTCGGGCAGGAACAGGAAGCGGATCGGCTTGTGGTCCGGGGCGAGCGGCAGGCTCACCTCGAGCGCGCGCCACGCGGCCTTGCGTCCGGCTGCGTCGCCGTCGAAGCAGAACACCAGCTCGTCGGCGAGCCGCAGCAGCTTGGTAACGTGCACCGCCGTGGTCGCGGTGCCGAGCGTGGCCACCGCGTAGCCGACGCCGTACTGCGCCAGCGCCACCACATCCATGTAGCCTTCCACTACCAGCGCGCGCCCCGAGGCGCGGATCGCGTCGCGCGCCTGGACCAGCCCGTATACCTCGCGCCCCTTCTCGAACAGGGGGGTTTCCGGCGAATTGAGGTATTTCGGCTCCCCGGCGCCCAGCACTCGCCCGCCGAAGCCGATCGGCACGCCGCGCACCGACAGGATCGGGAACATCACCCGGTCGCGGAAGCGGTCGTAGCGCTTGCCTTCGTTCTCGATCACCAGGCCGCATTCGACCAGCGCCTTGTTTTCGTACTCGGGAAACGCGCCACGCAGCGCCTGCCAGTCGTCCGGCACATAGCCGATGCGGAACCGCGCGGCAACCTCGCCGGTCAGCCCGCGGCCCTTGAGATATTCGATCGCGCGCGGCGATTTCTTCAACTCGGCGCGGTAGAACTCCAGCGCGCGCTCCATCAGCGCGTAGAGGTCGGTTTCACGCTCGCGGCGCGCGCTCTCCTGCGGCGAAGCCGGCCGAAACTCCGGCATCTGCATCCCGGCTGAGGCGGCGAGGTCCTTCACCGCGTCGACGTAGCCCAGGCCGGCATACGACATCAGGAAACCGATCGCGTTGCCGTGCGCGCCGCAGCCGAAGCAATGGTAGAACTGCTTGGCGGGGCTGACCGTGAAGGAGGGCGATTTCTCGCTGTGGAACGGGCAAAGGCCCGTGAAATTGGCCCCGCCCTTCTTCAACTTCACGTAGCGCGACACGACATCGACAATGTCGACGCGGTTCAGAAGGTCCTGCTTGAAGCTCTCGGGGATCACGGGACGGCCGCCTGGCCCTAGTTTAGCGGCCGGCAAGCCGCCTTAGGCGGAGAGTCTGGATTTCACCAGCCCGGACACCTTGCCCATGTCCGCGCGGCCGGCCAGGCGCGGCTTGAGCAGCGCCATCACCTTGCCCATGTCATTCAGGCCGGCGGCGCCGGATTCGGCGATCGCCGCCGCCACCGCTTCGGCCACCTCGGCATCGCTCAGCTGCTGCGGCAGGTACTGCGACAGCACGCCGGATTCGAACTTCTCGACATCGGCCAGGTCCGCCCGCCCGGCCGATTCGTACTGGGCGATCGACTCGCGGCGCTGCTTGAGCATCTTCTCGATGATCGAAAGGACGTCCGCGTCGGTGAGCTCGACGCGCTCGTCGACCTCCTTCTGTTTCATTGCCGCCAGCAGCAGCCGGACCGCGGACAGTCGCGGCTGATCCTTGGCGCGCATGGCGGCCTTCATGTCTTCGGTGATGCGTTCTTTGAGCGGCATCTGGACTCAGAAATGGAAACGCCCCGGCGCACGGCGCCGGGGCGCGAGGATATCTCGGCCTTTGGGCCTAGTACAGCTTCTGCGGCAGCATCTGGCTGCGCAGGCGCTTGTGATGGCGCTTGACGGCGGCGGCGAGCTTGCGCTTGCGCTCCGCGGTCGGCTTCTCGTAGAACTCGCGGGCGCGCAGTTCGGTAAGCAGCCCGGTTTTCTCCACGGTGCGCTTGAAGCGGCGCATCGCCACCTCGAACGGCTCGTTTTCCTTGATGCGAACAGTCGGCATCCAAACTCCAGCACGTTTTGCGAAAGGGGCGAATTATATCCGGATTCAAGGCCATGCCGCCAGCCCCGTAGAATGCCGAGCGTATGCTGATCCTGGGAATCGAGACCTCGTGCGACGAAACCGGTGTCGCCCTGTATGACACCGCCGGAGCGGGCCTGCTCGCACACGCGGTTCATTCCCAGGTGGCGATGCACGAAGCCTACGGCGGGGTGGTGCCCGAGCTGGCCTCGCGCGACCATATCCGACGCCTGATCCCCCTGGCGCGCGGCGTCTTCGGGCAGGCCGGGCGCGAAATCGAGCAGCTCGGCGCGGTGGCCTACACCGAGGGCCCGGGGCTGGCGGGCGCGCTGCTGGTCGGGACCTCCTTCGCCCACGCGCTGGCGCTTGTGCTCGACGTGCCGGCGATCGGCATTCATCACCTCGAAGGGCATCTGCTTTCGCCCCTGCTCTCGCAGCATCCGCCCGCCTTTCCGTTCGTCGCCCTGCTGGTCTCGGGCGGGCATACCCAGCTGATGCGGGTCGACGGGATCGCCCGCTACGCGCTGCTGGGCGAAACCCAGGACGACGCGGCCGGGGAAGCGTTCGACAAGACCGCCACCCTGCTCGGGCTGAGCTATCCGGGGGGGCCGGCGCTGGCGCGCCTGGCCGAATCCGGCATCCCGGGGCGCCACCGCCTGCCGCGGCCGATGATCGCGAGCGGCGACCTGGAATTCAGCTTCTCCGGCCTGAAGACCGCGGTCATGTTACTGGTACGGGCCGCCGACCCCGACCCGCAGTTCCGGGCCGACGTGGCGCGCTCCTTCCAGGACGCGATCGTCGAGGTGCTGGCGGCCAAGTGCGCGCAGGCGATGGAAGCGACCGGCCTGACCCGCCTCGTGGTTGCCGGCGGCGTCGGCGCCAACCACGCGCTGCGCGCGCGCCTGGACGCGCAGGGCGCACGCAGCGGGTTCGACGTGTATTATCCGGAGCCCGAGCTGTGCACCGACAACGGCGCGATGATCGCGCTCGCCGCCGCGCTCAGGCTGCAGCAGCAGGACCGCCAGGTGCGCAAGCGCTCCGCCTTCGGCGTGCGACCGCGTTGGGACCTCGAGACGCTTACCTAGCGGATGCGCGGTTCGGTACCGGCGATGAGCCGCCCAATGTTGGCGCGGTGGCGCCACACCAGGAGCAGCGCGATCGCCGCCACGACCGCAATCAGCAGCGGCGAGCGCAAGCCGAACAGCCACCACGCGTAGGCGGGCGCGAAAAGCGCCGCGGCCAGGGCCGCAAACGACGAGATGCGGAAAAACAGGACGAACACGATCCAGGTCGCGATGGTCGCCAGACCGAGCCAGGGATCGATCCCGAGCAGTACGCCGGCCGCGGTCGCAACGCCCTTGCCTCCCCGGAAACGATAGAACACGGGAAACAGGTGGCCGGCGAATGCCGCCAGGCCTGCGAGCGGCGCGACCGGGCCCGCAACCGCGGCTGCGCCCGAGGCGAGGACCGCGAGCCACACCGCGACCCAGCCCTTGCCCGCGTCGCCAAGCAGAGTGAGCACGGCTGCGGCCTTGCTGCCGCTGCGCAGCACGTTTGTCGCGCCGGGATTGTTCGAGCCGTAGGAGCGCGGATCGGGCAGCGCGAGTACGCGGCTCACCACGATCGCGAACGAGACCGAGCCAAGCAGGTACGCGGCAAGGATGATCAGGACGGCTTGCATCGGCCGGCCATTCTACCCTCGCGCCCCCTATAATCCGGCACAGGTCATGGACAGCATCCTCATCCGCGAGCTGCGCGTCGAAGTGCTGATCGGCATTCACAAGCGCGAGCGCCACGTGCCGCAGATCGTCTCGATCGACCTCGACATCGGCCTGCCCGGCACGGCCGTGTTCGCCAGCGACAAGGTGTCCGACACGATCGACTACGAGCAGGTGGCGCTGCGGATCCGGGACATCGCCTCAAGCGGGCACTTCAAGCTGGTCGAAACCTTCGCCGAGCGCATCGCGCAGCTCATCGTCGGCGACTTCGGCGCGCCCTGGGTACGGGTGAGCGCAGCGAAAATCGGCATCCTCGGCAACGCCAGGCTGGTCGGCGTCTCGATCGAGCGGCGCAAACCCTAGTCTTCCAGTGCCACTTCGACCAGCTGCGGCGCGAGCACGCGCACGATCTCGTCCGGCGCGAGGCACAGCAGGTAGCCGCGCCGCCCGCCGTTGAGGTAGACGCGCGGCAGATCGAGGATGGAACGCTGCATGTAGACCGGCATCGCCTTGCGCGTGCCGAAGGGCGAAGTGCCGCCGACCTGGTAGCCGGAATGGCGCTGCGCGACCTCGGGCCGGCAAGGCTCGACGCGCTTGCGCCCCGCCTGGCGCGCGAGATTCTTGGTCGAAACCTTGCAGTCGCCGTGCATCAGCACCACCAGCGGCGCCCCGCGCTCGTCCTCCATCACCAGCGTCTTGACCACCTCGCTGCCGGGGACGCCAAGCTGGTCGGCGCCGCGCTCCGCACCGCCGTGCTCGACGTAGTCGTAGTAGTTCTCGCCGAAGGCGACGCCGTGCTTCCTGAGGAACTGCGTCGCGGGGGTCTCGCTGTGGCTGGGGCGCTTCATCCTCTGGGATGGTGTTTCGCGTGCAGCTGCTTTAGCCGCTCGCGTGCGACGTGGGTGTAGATCTGCGTGGTCGAGATGTCGGCGTGCCCGAGCAGCATCTGCACCACGCGCAGGTCCGCGCCGTGATTGATCAGGTGCGTGGCGAAGGCGTGGCGCAGCACGTGCGGCGACAGGCTCCTGCCGGGCACCGCGCTTGCGCCGTAGCGCTTGATGTTGTGCCAGAACGCCTGGCGCGTCATGCCGGCGCCGCGCGCGGTGACGAACAGCGCGTCGCTCGCCGCGCGCTTTAGCAGCCGCGCTCGCGCCTCGCTCAGATAACGCTGCAGCCAGTACACCGCCTCCTCGCCGAGCGGCACCAGCCGCTCCTTCGAGCCCTTGCCCATCACGCGCAGCACGCCCGCATCGAGATTGACCTCGAAGGTCCTGAGCGACACCAGTTCTGAGACCCGCAGGCCCGAGGCGTACAGTACCTCGAGCATCGCCCGGTCGCGCAGACCGAGCGGCGCAGCAAGATCAGGCGCGGCGAGCAGCGCCTCGACGTCGGCCTCGGACAGCGTCTTCGGAAAGCGCGGCGCGCGCTTGGGCGAATCGAGCCTGAGCGTCGGGTCGGACGCGATCCTGCGCTCGCGCAGGGCGTAGCGGTAGAAACGCTTGAGCGTCGAGAGCATGCGCGCATCCGACGATACCCGGTGCGACGCCCCGCCGCGGTGACGCGAGGCGAAGAAATCGTGCAGATCCGCCTCGCCCGCGGACTCCAGCGCGCCGCCGCGGCGCGCGAGCCAGCGCGCGAGCAGCGACAGGTCGCGCCGGTACGATTCGATGCTGTTGCGCGCAAGTCCGTCCTCGAGCCAAAGCGCGTCGCAGAACGCGTCCAGGAGCGGCTCGGCGGCCATCGCCTCAGCCCGTCACCAGGGCGGCGATCTTCGCCAGCAAGGCGTCGGGCACCTCGATGCCCTCGGCCCGGGCGCGCGCCCGGGCTTCGAAGCGGCGCGATCCCGGCAGCCGCACGCCGGCGTCGGCCAGCATCAGGCGCACCACGGTCTCGACGCGCTCGAAGTACTTTTCGCGCCCGGCGAGCGAGCCGGGGTCGATGGCGATGAACGACTGCCCGACGCGCGGCCGGTTGCCGCGCTCGGCGAAAAACGAATCCGCTTCGGGGCCGATCGCCGCTCCGGTAAGCGCGGCGCAGATCAGCTCGAACATGAGCGCCAGCATGGCGCCTTTCACGCCGCCGATCGGGAACATGCTGCCGTGCTCGATCGCCTCCTTCGGATCGGTGGTCGGCTTGCCGTGGCGGTCGAGCGCCCAGCCCTCCGGGATGCGCTCGCCCTTTTGCGCCGCGAGCATGATCTTGCCCCGGATCACGGTGGTGAGCGCGAGGTCGATCACCAGCGGCTCCGCATCCGGACGGGGAAACACCGCCGCCACCGGGTCGGTGCCGAACAGCGCCTTGCTGCCGCCCCAGGGCGGAATCGCGGCGGGGGAGTTGGTGAACGCGAAGCCGGCCATGCCGGCGCGCGCCACCGGCAGGAGGTGAATGCCGAGCACCCCCACGTGTCCGCTGTTGGTGATGCCGGCGTAGCCGATGCCGTTGCGCCGCGCGCGCTCGGTCGCCTCGGCGATCGCCCACTCGCAGGCCTCGTAGGGCAGCGCGTCGCGATTGTCGATCAGGCACACGGCCGCCTTGTCGGCGGCGAGCCGCGGCCTGGCGGTCCCGTCGGCGCGGCCGTTCCTCAGCATCGCGCAATAGAACGGAACTCGCGACATGCCGTGAGTCGGCAGGCCCTGCTCTTCGGCGGCGACGAGGTGCCGCGCGGCGGCCTCGGCCATGCGCGAGTCGGCGCCCGCGCGCTCAAGCGCCGCACGCGCCAGTGCTTGCAGCTCGTCAGCCGTCTTTTTCATGCTTCGGATTCTACCGGCTGCCGCTAGAATGGCCGGCCAGCTCGCCACAGGAGGAGAAGATGAGGAAAATGATCGAACTCACCGCGGCCGACGGCCACACGCTCGCCGCCTACCGGGCCGACCCGGCCGGCGCGCCGCGTGGCGCCGTCGTCGTGATCCAGGAGATCTTCGGCGTCAACAGCCATGTCCGGTCGGTCACCGACGGCTACGCGGCCGACGGTTACCTCGCGCTCGCGCCGGCGATGTACGACAGGGTGCAGCGCGGCTACGAGACGGGCTATTCCCAAGCCGAGATCCAGGCGGGCGTGGCGATCATGCAGAAGCTCGACTGGAAACAGACCCTGATCGACGTCAGCGCGGCGATCGAGAGCGTCAAATTCGCAGGCAAGGTCGGGATCGTGGGCTATTGCTGGGGCGGAACCGTGGCCTGGGTGGCGGCCGGGCGCCTGCCTGGCCTGGCCTGCGCGGCGCCGTACTACGGCGGCGCGATCCCGAACTTCATTTCCGAGCAGCCCAAGTGTCCGGTGATGTTCCACTTCGGCGAGCAGGACCAATCGATCCCGCTCGAGCAGGCGAAGAAGGTCGCGGCGGCGCACTCGGAGGCGACGGCCCACTTCTACCCCGCGGGGCACGGCTTCAACTGCGACCAGCGCGGCTCGTTCAACGCGGACAGCGCGAAGCTCGCGCGCGCGAGAACGCTGGAGTTCTTCCGCAAGTACGTCGGCTGACGGCTACTGCGTATCGGCCGCGTCGCCCAGCAGGGCGCGGCGAAAGCGGGCCTTGAGCAGTCCGCCGTCGCGCGGCGGCAGGACGATCGGGACCTTGTCCGCCACCACCTTCACGGCGGCGAAGTTCGGCCCCTGCTGGGCATGGACCGCGGCGCGCAGCGCCGCGATCTCACTCTCGCGCGTCAGGGTGCTCGCGTGCGCAATGCCGCAGGCGCGCGCCACCGCGGCGAGGTCCACGCCCGAGGCGGTGTGGGTGGCCTGCATCCCGGTCTCGCCGTAGCGCTCGTTGTCGATCACCACCACGCTCAGGTTGGCCGGCTGCTGCACGCCGATGGTGGCGAGGGAGCCCATGCCCATCAGCATCTCGCCGTCCCCGGTCACTACCAGCACGCGGCGCGACGGCTGCGCAAGCGCGAGGCCCAGGCCCATCATCGCCGCCTGGCCCATCGCGCCCCAGAGCGGGAAGGTCAGCGGGTGGTCGCCCGCCGCGGTGCAGTCCCAGGCGGTCGAGCCCAGGCCCGCCACCACCATCAGATCGCCGCGATCGGCGAGCAGCTGCGCGACCACCTCGCGCCGCTTCAGGGTCGCGCTCATCTTGCGGCCTGCTCCTGGAAGCTCTTGATGCCGATCACCTTCTGCGAGATCAGCACCGCGGTGGCGACGTAGCTGTTGTAGGCCAGGCGCAGCGCCGCGTCGACCGCGGCCGGGATGCCCGCTGCCTCGCGCACCGGCTGCACCACCACGCCCATCGCCTCGAGCACCGCGGGCGTCGCCTGCCCCATCGGTACCTGCCAGGGGTTGAACTCGCCGTACTCGCCGCGCATCGTGATCAGCATCGGCAACGGGAAGCGGCACTCCTTGATCGTCCCCAGCGCATTGATGATGTTGCCGACGCCGCTCGACTGCATCAGCAGCGCGCAGCGCTCGCCGCCGAGCCAGGCACCCACCGCGAGGCCGATGCCCTCCTCCTCGGTGGTGAGCGCCACCGCGCGCATCGAGCTGTCGGCGCGGCACAACTCGATCAGCCGCTTGTGGCCCGCGTCCGGAACGTAGCCGACCTGGCGCAGCTTCGCGCCCGAAAGGATTCGGTGAACCTCGAGCGGCCAGTCGATCGCTTCGGACATCGCTTCGGTCATCGCTAGGCCGCCGCCAGCAGCGATTCGCCAGGCCGCACGCGCGTGAACTCGACCGGGCGCAGCGCGATCTCCACCCCGCGGCCCGCGAGCCGCGCGCTGGTGTAGGCCGACGCCTCGAGCGGCCCGGCCTGCGGGAAATCGTCGCGGAAGTGCGCGCCGCGCGAATCCTCGCGCGCGGCCGCGGCCCGCGCGATCACGCGGCTGACCTCGATCAGGCTCTTCAGGTTCATCCAGTCGTGCCAGGAAAGATTGAAGGCGCGATTGTGGTCGGCGAGCGCGCCCGCGTCGAGATCCGTTTCGATTGCATCCAGCTCCGACAGCGCCGCCCGCAGCCCCGCCGCGTCGCGGATGATGCCGACCTTGTGCCACATCAGGTCGGACAGCGCCTCGCGCGCCGGCTCGATGCCGCCGTGCGCGGATGCCTTGTTCGCGAACGGGCGCTCGCAGCGCGCCCGCGCGGCGTCGATCTGCGCCCGGTCGGGCTCGCGCAGCGCGCGATCAGCCGCTACCCAGGTGGCCATCGCCTCGCCCGCCACGCCGCCGAACACGGTCGAATTCGCCACCCCGTTGCCGCCGAGGCGGTTCGCGCCGTGCACCCCGCCCGCGTCCTCGCCGGCGACGAACAGGCCGGGCAGCGCGGTGGCGCAGTCGGGTGAGAACTCGACTCCGCCCATCATGTAGTGCGCGGTCGGCACCACCTCGACCAGGCCGCCGGCCAGGTCGAAGCCGCTATCCGCGCAGCGCTCGACCATGCCCTTGAACGCCTTCGCCACGTTGTCGGGGCCGAGGTGCGCCATCGAGATATAGACCCCGCCGTTGGGCGTCACTCGGCCGGCGCGCATCTCGCTGAAAATCGCGCGCGAGACGATGTCGCGCGTCGCGCGCTCGAGCTTGGGGTCGTACTTTTGCATGAAGCGCTCGCGGTTGGCGTCGAGCAGGTAGCCGCCCGCGCCGCGCAGGCCTTCCTCGAGCACGGTTCCCGTCATGCGCGTGTGCGCCCCCGCCAGCAGCCCGGTGGGATGGAACTGCACCATCTCCATGTCGCGCAGCCGCAAGCCCGCGCGCAGCGCCATCGCCAGGCCGTCGCAGCTCTTGTCGCCCGAGGGCGTGTGATAGCGGTACATGGTCGGCCCGCCGCCAGTGGCGAGCAGCACCGCCTTGGCGCGCACCAGCACGTACTCGCCCGTGCGCATGTCGATGAAGAGAACTCCTGAAATTGCTTCTTCACCCTTTGCTTTTATAAGTTCAACCGCGCGGTGCTCCTCCAGCCGCTTGATGTCGCGTGCCCAGACCTGCTCGGCCAGCCGGTTGATGATTTCGATTCCGGTCAGGTCGCCCTTGTGCACCGTGCGGTCGAAGGTCTGGCCGGCAAACGCCTTCTGGTGCACCGTACCGTCTGGATTGCGGTCGAAGAAGCACCCGAGCTCGTTCTCCAGCTCGTGGATGCGCTCGATCGCCAGCGTCACCAGCTTCCACGCCAGGTCCTGGTTCGGCAGCCACTTGCCGCCCTCGATGGTGTCCATGAAATGGCGCTCGATCGAGTCGCCCGCGGCCAATGCCACGTTATAGCCGCCCTGGACCATGCGCGTGCAACCGCACTTGCCGAGCAGCCCCTTGACCGCGACCGTGATCGACAGCCCGGGGGCGGCCTGGTGCGCGTGCAGCGCGGCGAACAGGCCGGCGCCGCCCGAGCCGAGGATCAGGATGTCGGTCGCAAGCTCGCGCACTACTTGACGCCCAGGCTGGCGAGCGCGTCGGCGCGCCGCTCCTGCGCCGTGCGCCGGATCCGGGTGTAGAGGCTCTCGCCGTGACTGTCCATCGCCACCAGCAGCGGACCGAAGCCCCTGATGCGGAACTTCCACAGCGACTCCGGATTGAGGTCGTCCAGGTCGACGTCCTCGATCGCCTCGATCCAGGTGGTTTCGAGCGCGGCCGTGCCGCCGATGATCGCGAGGTAGGCGCCGCCGAGCTCGCCGAAGGCGGCGAGCGAGCCCTCGCGCAGCCCGCCCTTGCCGATGATGATGCGCACGCCGTTTTGCTGCATCAGCGGCCGGGTGAAGCGCTCCATGCGGTCGCTGGTGGTGGTGCCGATGCACACCGGCGCATAGCCGGTCGGATGCGCCGCGCTCTTGGGCACCTTCTTCACGTTGGGCGCGGTGTGGATCACGGCGTGCCCCGACAGGTCGAAGCGCGTCTTGCGGCCGCGGTCGAACATGTGGATCTGAGTCGCGTCGCGGATGCCGTACAGCGTGCCATTGAGCGTCACGGTGTCGTTCACTTTCAGGGCGCGCACCTGCGCCTCGGTAACCGGCGTCTCGAATTCGTGGTGGGCCATGTCAGTCCTTCGCGCCGAGCAGCGCCTGCTTGAGATCGTCCTGCACCGGGTGCGGGCCGAGCCAGATCCACAGCAACGCGCGGTAGAACTCCTCGCCCGGAATCGGCGCATCCGCGGGCGCACCGTCGATCGAAACCTGCGTGCCGGCGCCGGGCACCCAGTCGAGCCCGATGCGCATGCCGTCCTTCGCGGTTCCGACCTTCTGCATCACGGCCTCGAGCTGCTTGAGCCGCGGCTCAATCGCTTTGACCTCGGCCTCGCTGTGGTTGGCCTCGATGCCTTCGCGCAGCGCGTCGCTGAAGGTCTTGGCATCGACGTCGCGCAGCATGCCGATCGAGATCCGCTTGGGGCCGGGCGCATCGATCGCCGCGGCCGCGGTGGCGGCCTTGGCCGGCAGGTAGAGCGCCATCGCGTAGACCTTGAAGAAGAGCTTGCGCCGCAGCCCCGCGCCGTTCAGCACCAGCTGCTCGCCCTGGGCCTGCACCTGCTCGGGGAACTTCACCCCGGCAACCTCGGCCGCGAGCGCCGGAAGCGACGTCGCAAGCGCCGCGACGGCCAGCAGCACCCTGAATCTAGAAGCCATATTCGAGCCCCGCGGGACGGAAGGTCGCGCGCGCGCGGCGCGCCGAGTGGCACTGCATGTTCACCGCCACCGGGTTCATCGTGATGTGGGTGGCTGCGGTCTCGACGTACACCGCAAACGAGGTTGAATCGCCGCCCAGGCCCTGCGGTCCGACGCCGAGCTTGTTCACCGCCTGCGTAAGCTGTGCCTCGAGCTTCGCGCCCTCCGGATCGTCGCACGCGCTGCCCAGCGGACGCGTCGCGGCGACCTTGGCCAGATGCAGGCACAGGTCGGCTGTGCCGCCGACCCCGACCCCAACGATGGTCGGCGGGCAGGTCTTGCCGCCCGCCTCGAGCACGCAATCGACCACGAAAGTCTTTATCGCATCCACGCCCTCGGCCGGAATCGCCATGCGCAGGAAGGAGTTGTTTTCCGAGCCCGAGCCCTTGGGAATCATTTCAATCGCGAGCGTGTCGCGCTCGCGCGTGAAATCTATGTTGATCACCGGAACGCCGCGCCCGCAGGAGGTGTGCTCGTTGGCGCGCGTGACCGGGTGCACCACCGAGGAGCGCAGCGGGTACTCGCGCGTGGCGCGCTCGCAGCCGCGGCGGATCGCGTCCTTGAGCTCGACGCCGTCGACCTCGACCCCGCGCCCGATCCACACGTTGTAGATCGGGATGCCGGTGTCCTGGCACAACAGGTTGTCGGTGTCCTCGGCCACCTTGATGTTGGTGATCATGGTGCCGAGCACGCTCTTGGCGGTGGCGTCCGACTCGTGCCCCGCGAGCGCGGCGAAGCCCTGCTTGATGTCGGGCGGCAGGAGTTTGAGCGCGCGGATGTATAGCTCTTTCGCCGCTTCCTCGATCTGGCCGGATTCGATCTTCATCTCGGTATTCTATCCATCGTTACAGCGCCAGCGCGAACGCCAGCGCCAGCGCGAGCGAAACCCCCGCCGCGACCGCCGCGAGGCTCTTGTGCCATTCGCGCCAGGGCAGGAATTCGAGCGCCAGCAGCCGCAGCCCGCCGCTGAAGTGCGCCGCCAGCAGCAGCACCAGGCCCCACTCGCCGAAGCGCACCAGCGGCTGGTCGGTCCAGCGCAGGAAGGCGTCCAGGCGCGCAGCGTCGTGCAGCGCGAGCCCGAGCGCCCAGAAATGGGCCGGCAAGTAGAGCGCGAGCAGGATGCCAGAGACGCGGTGCACCAGGAAGGCCCAGTAGCCGGGATGATTGCGCGCGCGCCGAACGGGGTTCACAGGAACACCCCGAGGATCGCGCGCGCGCCGAGCCAGCCGAGCCCCGCGGCAAAGGCGGCAAGAAACGCGTCGCGCGAGGCGCCGCGCCAGCCGAGCCACTCGGAGAGGACCGCACGTAGGCCGATCGGCACGTGCACCACGACCGCCAGCAGGAAGACCGAGTAGAAGCCGAGCCAGACTACGTTGCCGCGGGTGCGCTCGAGGATCTGCGCCGCGCCCAGGCCCGCGTGCGCAGCGTAGATCATGGTCGCGAGATGGACCACGACGCACAGCGCCAGCATCGCCGCGCTCGCGCGCTGGGCGGCCCATAAGAGGGCCTCGCGCCTTGCGCTCACAGCTCCCCCTTGAGCGCCGCGGCCGCGGCCGCGCGCTTCAGGCCCGCGATCCCCGCCGTGGGCGAGATGTGCTTGGGGCAGCGCTCGGTGCAGCTGAGGTGAGTGTGGCAGGCGTGGCAGCCGGCGTCGCCGGCGACAGCGCGCAGGCGCTCGGCCTGCGCGGCGTCGCGCACGTCGCGCTGCAGGGTCCAGGCGCGGTTGAGCGCGGCGGGGCCCAGGTAATCCGGATTCCAAGCCACCACGTCGCAGGAGCTGTAGCACACCCCGCAGCCGATGCACTCGATCGCGGCGTCGACTTGCCTGCGCGGCTCGGAATCCGGCGCGACGCGCTCGAAATCGTCGTGTCGCGTGCGCCGCCCCGCGAAGCGGCCGCGCGCGCGGGCCCACTTGTCGAAGAACTCGCGCATGTCGGCCACCAGGTCGCGGATGACCGGCAGGTTGGCGAGCGGCGCGAGCTCGAGCCTTCCGTCGGCGCACACCTGGTCGACGTGGGTGCGGCAGGTCCAGCGCGCGACGCCGTTGACCGTCATCGCGCACGAGCCGCACATGCCCACTCGGCAAGCAAAGCGGTAGGCGAGCGTCGGATCGAGCGTGCGCTGGATGTAGGTCACCACGTCGAGCACGCTCTGGCTCGCCTGTCGCGGCACCTCGTACGCGCGATAGTCGCCGCCCTGCGGCCCGCCGCGCCAGACGCGAACCTGGAGCGTCGTCATGCCGGCACCGCCGGCGCCGCCACGCGCTCGATCATCACGTCCACGCAGGCGGGCAGGCGCGACGCAACCGCGCGGGCGAGCGCCGCGGGCAGTTCATCTGCGC
>DAHVFK010000190.1 GCA_027317055.1 Betaproteobacteria bacterium
GCGCTGTTCGAAGGCGCGCGCGCAGCCGGCGAGGTAGACGCGCCAGATCCGCAGGCGCTTCTCGCCCGCGAATTCGCCCGCGCGCTCGAGGTTCGCCTCGAGCCGCTCGCTCCAGTGCCACAAGGTCTTGGCGTAGTGCAGGCGCAGCGTTTCGATGTCCATCACTTCGAGCCCGGCGGCCGCCATTTCGCGCAGGGCGAGCGAGGCGTGCGGCAGCTCGCCGTGCGGAAAGACGTAGCGCTCGACGAAATCTCCCCCGCCCAGGCCGACCGAGCGGCTGTCCGGGTCGACCGAGGTGATGCCGTGGTTGAGCGCGATGCCGCCGTACTTGAGCAGGCGCTTGATGACGCCGAAATACAGCGGCAGGTTCTTCAGCCCGACATGCTCGAACATGCCGACCGAGGCGATCTTGTCGTAAACGCCTTCGCCCGGCACGTCGCGGTAGTCCTGCAGCAGCACGCGGCAGCGGCTCTCGAGCCCGTCGACCCTGATCCTGGCGGACGCCAGCGCTTGCTGGTTGCGCGAAAGCGTTATGCCGGTCGCGTCGACGCCGTAGTGCTTCGCCGCCCAGCGCACCAGCCCGCCCCAGCCGCAGCCGATGTCGAGCAGCTTGTCGCCCGGGCTCAGCCGCATCTTGCGGCAGATGTGGTCGAGCTTCTGCTCTTGCGCGGTGTCGATGTCCTCGTCGCCGGTCTTGAAGTAGGCGCAGGAATAGACCATGTTACGGTCGAGCCACAGCGCGTAGAACTCGTTCGAGACGTCGTAGTGGTATTGAATTGCCGCCGCGTCACGCTGCTTGCTGTGGCGGCGCAGCAGCGGCAGCCTGCCGCCCTTGCCCACGCCCAGGTTGCGCGCCAGGCCTTCGGCGGCGCGCAGCGCGTCCGCGATCGGGCCCTTGATCTCGAGATGGCCCTCGACGTAGGCCTCGCCCAGCTTGGCGAGGTCCGGCTTGATCAGGTAGCGCAGCGCGCTGGCGGACGGAATGCGCAGGGTCACCGTGGGCGACGGCGACAAGTCGTAGCGCTCGCCGGTCCACAGCTCGAGCGCGAGCGGCAATTGAGCCTTGCCGTTCAGCTCACCGATGATCTTTCGGATGCGGGACTCCAGCAGCATGGGGCCTGGGTCGGTGTCGGACTCGCTCCTGCGCTCTCTTTTTACCGGGCTTTGCGCAGCAGATCAAGAACTCGCTGCCTCGCGCAGGGTGACGAACTCTTCCGCCGCGGTCGGGTGGATGCCGATGGTGGCGTCGAACTGTGCTTTGGTGGCGCCGAGCTTGACCGCGATCGCGATGCCCTGGATGATCTCGCCCGCCTCCGGGCCGATCATCTGCGCGCCCACGACCCGCTGGTTGGCGCCGTCCACCAGCAGCTTCATAAACGTCTTTTCTTCGCTCGCGGTGAGGGTGTGCTTGAGCGAGCGGAATGAAGTCTTGTACACCTGCAGCTTCGGGTAGCGCTCGCGCGCGCTTTCCTCCGACAGCCCCACGGCGGCGAGGTTCGGGTTGGCGAACACCGCGGTCGGCACGTTGTCGTAATCCATCGCGGTGGGCTCGCCGGCAAATAGCGTCTTCGCCAGCGCCATGCCCTCGGCGGTGGCCACTGGAGTGAGGTTGATGCGGTTGGTGACGTCGCCGATGGCGTGGATCGACTCCGCCGAGCTCTTCGAATACGCATCCACCAGTACCTCGCCGATCGGCCCGAGCTTCACGCCTGCGGCATCGAGCCCCAGGCCCTTGCTGTTCGGCACCCTGCCCGTGGCGAACAGCACCAGTTCGGCGCGCGCGTGCAGGCCGTCGCCGTACGCGACCTCCAGTACCCCGTCCGGCAGCTTGGTGATCGACGCCGGCTCGGCGCCGAAATGCACGATGACGCCCTTCTTCTGGATTTCCTCGCCCAGGTGCGTACCGAGCTCGGCGTCGAACTCGCGCAGCAGGCGGTGGCGGCGGTAGGCGAGCGTCGTCTGCACTCCCAGCCCGTTGAAGATCGACGCGAACTCGACTGCGATGTAGCCGCCGCCGACGACGATCGCGCGCGCCGGCAGGCGCTCGAGGTGGAACACCGCGTCGGAAGTGATCGCGTGCGACTTGCCGGGAATGTCTGGCACCTGCGGCTGCGAGCCGGTGGCGATCAGGATGTGCCTGGTGCTCCAGCTGCGGCCGGCGACCTCGACCGTGTGCGCGTCGCGCAGCGCAGCGCGGCCGCGCACGATCTCGACTCCGGCCGCGGCGAGCAGCCGCTCGTAGACCGCGTTCAGGCGCGCGATTTCCTTGTCCTTGTTGGCAACCAGCGTCTTCCAGTCGAAGCCTGGCTCGGCGAGGTTCCAGCCGTAGGCCGCCGCATCCTCGAAATCGTCGCGGAAGTGCGCCGCATAGGAAAACAGCTTCTTGGGGATGCAGCCGACGTTTACGCAGGTGCCGCCGAAGCGGCCGGACTCGGCGATTGCGACCCGCGCGCCGTAGTTGGCCGCGACCCGGCTGGCGCGCACGCCGCCCGAGCCGCCGCCGATCGTGAACAGGTCGAAGTCGTACTGCCCGGTGCGTTTCACTTCAGGTTGGGCAGGTTCAGCTCCACGAGCTCGAGCAGATTCGCGCTTTCGGCGCCGCAACGCACCTCGGCCAGGCGCGCTTCGATCCCGGCGCGGTCCAGATTGGTGACCAGTTTCAGCGTCTTGTCGTGCATGCTCATGTCGCTCTCCTTGAGCGGCGGGGTGTGCCGATCTTAGCCAGTTGGCGCCGGATTGGCTAGCCGAGGTGCCGGTAGCGGCCGGCGGCCACGCGCACGCTGCCCTCGGCCACCAGCTTGTCCAGATGCGCATGCAGAGAGCGCGCCGCCACCGCGTGGAGCTTGTGCGGGACGTCCTCGTACACCGCGGGCAGCAGCGCTTCGAGCGTCGCGTCGCCGAGCTTCGCCAGCGCGGCGACCACCTTGGCCTCGCGCGCAAGGCGATGTGCGATCAGACGCCGCAGCTCCTTGTGCGGGGCGCCGATCAGGTAGCCGTGTCCCGGCGCGAAGATCGCGAACTCCTCGGCGAGCAGCGCTTCGAGCGACGCGAGGTAGGCACGCATGTCGCCGTCGGGCGGATTGATCACCACCGTCGAGCCCTGCATCACGTGATCGCCGGTGAACAGCATCCCGCTTTGCTCGAGAAAGTAGCAAAGGTGGTTCGACGCATGCCCGGGCGTGTGCAGCGCGCGCAGCGAAATTTCCCCCAGCGCGAGCGTCTCGCCGTGCGCGGGCACGCGCTCGGGCGCGAAGCCCCGGTCCTGGCTCGCGCCCGGCGGCGCCGGGCGGCCGATAAGCTCCGCGCCGGTCGCTTCGCGGATCGCGGCCGCCGCGGGCGAGTGGTCCAGGTGAGTGTGCGTGCACAGCACCCATTTGATGCGGCCGGCGCCGGCGGCAAGCAGCGCCTCGATATGCGAGCCAATCGCGGGCCCGGGGTCGATCAGCGCGAAATCGCGCTCGCCCACCAGGTAGCTGTTGGTTCCGGGGCCGGTCATCATGCCCGGGTTCGGCGCGGTGATGCGCGTCACCCAGCGGTCGAGCCGCTTCGGCGCGCCCGGCACCAGGTCGTAGCTCGTGTTTCCACTCTCGTCCGGATCGCACCAGTGGATCTCGAAGTATTGCGGGTCGGCGCGCCGGAACAGCTTCGGGCCGTCCCTGCCCTTGGCCCAGCAGGCCCGGTTGGTCTCGATCTCGGGCAGCGCCTTCACGTGCTCGAAGGTGTCGTACGGGCGCGAGAAGCGCGCGAGCTCGGCCAGCGTGTGCTTGGTGGCGAACACCAGCTCGATCTTGCCCTGCGCGTTGTGCTCGAGCGCTTCCTGCGGGTGCAGCCAGAGGTTGTGGATCGTCTCCGAATTGTCGTGCGAGCCCGCCTGGCCCGGCGGCGCGATGGCGACGAAGAAGCGCGTGTCGAAGCGGCGCGAGCGCCCGGGCGCGGTGATCCAGTGGCCGAAGTAGGCCAGCTGGTGCGCCGGCACGATGAGCCGCTCGCGCTCGAGGAACTCGGCGAACGACAGCTCGCCCGCGTTCAGCGGCGCGCGCAGATGCTCGAGCGCAGCGGCGCGCTCGGCGCTCACCGGGCGCCGCTGCTCGTCCCACGCGAGCAGGATGCCGGCTTCCTCGAAGCACTCGCGCACCGCCGCGACCCAGTACGCCAGGCCGCCCGCGGCGAGGCCGAGGCGCACGCTCGCCTCGCCGTCGTCCAGACCCACGACGCGCTGCATGATGCGCGGGTCGGCGTCGTCTTCGTCGATCGCGCCGCCCGGGAAGACGTAGGCGCCGGCGAGAAAAGCCGCGCCGCGGGTGCGCTGGAGCATGAACACTTCGATCGTGCCCGCCGCCTCGCGCAGCAGGGCGACCGTCGCGGCGGGTCGCGGGGCAGGGTTCACGCGGTGCGTCCGGCGCGGTCCTTGTCGTTCTGCGCCTTGATCAGCTCGCGCATTCGCTGCCAGTCGGCGTCCGAGAGCTTGTCCAGCTCGGTGAACGAGGCGCCGTTGGCGAGGTAGCCGCCGCCGTCGATCGCGATCGTCTCGCCGGTGAGATAGTCGCAGCCGTCCGCCATCAGGAAGGCGGCGAGGTTCTGCAGCTCGGGCATCTGGCCGATGCGCCGCATCGGGATCGTTTTTGTGGCGTCCTCGAAGCTGCCGTCGGGGCGCAGGCGCTTGGATGCGCCCTCGGTCGGGAACGGGCCCGGCGCAATGGCGTTGAGGCGGATGCCGTGGCGGCCCCATTCAACCGCGAGCGACTTGGTCATCACGTTCAGCGCGGCCTTCGACATCGCCGAGGGCACGACGTAGGGCGAGCCGGTCCAGACCCAGGTCACCAGGATCGAGATCACCGATCCCTTGTGGCCGCCCGCGATCCAGCGCCGGCCGACCGCGTGGGTGACGTAGAAGGTGCCATGAAAGACGATGTTGGCGATCGCGTTGAAGCCGTTCGGCGTCAGGTCCTTGGTCGGGCTGATGAAATTGCCTGCGGCATTGTTGACCAGGCCGGTGAGCGGGCCGGCTTCGTCCCAGATGCGCTGCACCATCGCGTCCACCGCCTGGGCGTCGCGGATATCGACCGCGTGCGTGCGCACCGTGCCGCCGTGTACGCCCATCAGCTCCTTGGCGGTCTGCTCGAGCACCTGCCCGCGGCGGCCGGCGATCCACACCTGCGCCCCGAGCTCGAGGTACTTGGCGGCGATCTCCTTGCCCAGGCCCGTGCCGCCGCCGGTGACGAGAATTCTCTTATCCTTGAACAGTCCTTCCTCGAAC
Organism: Betaproteobacteria bacterium; assembly: GCA_027317055.1. GTDB lineage: Bacteria > Pseudomonadota > Gammaproteobacteria > Burkholderiales > SG8-39 > DAHVFK01. The sequence continues at coordinate 5,258 of DAHVFK010000190.1, forward strand.
ATGCACGCTCCCTTCGCAAGGAGCGTGCATTCTACTTCGCCTCCGCTCAGGCAATCGCGACGTCGGTTTCGCCGAGCGACTGAACCAGCGCGATGCCGCGCTGGGACAAGGTGTGGCAGGCGCCGGGACCGAGCAGGATGTCGCGCGGCCTGTTCTCCTCGGTGACCCACAAGGTGCCGGAAAGGCAGCAGACCCTGCTGCCGATGCCGTCGCGAACCCTCAGAGTCTGCCCGCCCCGCAGGTGGAGGTTGCCGTTGCTGAGCTCGATGCGCATCGTGGACTCCTTGCGTACTGCATGCGAACCGCGCATGCTGCGTAGAGGGCAGCGTAAGGCTATGACCCATGACGCTCAAACGGAATTCGCTCAGGACAGGCATGAGTAAATGGAATGCGATTCTGGCGCATGGCGCCGCCCCTCGACTGCCTTCGCTCGATCTGCTGAAGGGCTTCGAGGCGGCGGCCCGCTTGCTGTCGTTCACCGCTGCCGGGGAAGAATTGCACCTCACCCAGTCGGCGATGAGCCGACAGATCAAGGAGCTCGAAACACAGCTGGGCGTAGCGCTGTTCGAGCGCCGGCATCGCGCGCTCGCACTGACCGACGCGGGGCGCACCCTGTTCCCCACCGCGGTCCAGGTGTTGCAGGCGATGCGCGCGGCGACCGACCAGCTGCGCGCAATATCGGCGCGCCGGGCGCTCGCCGTAACCACCACCCACTCGTTCGCCGCGCTGTGGCTGATCCCGCGCCTGGCGGGCTTCACCCGAAATCACCCGGGCGTCGATGTGCGAATCACTACGGATACGCGGGTGCAGGACCTAGAGCGCGACGGACTGGACGTCGCGATCCGCCACGGGCCGTCGGCGATCGCCGGGCCGAACGCGATGCGCCTTTTCGGCGAGCGCGTATTCCCCGTATGCAGCCCCGCCTTGCTGCGCGACCCGAAACGGCCGCTGCGCGAGCCGGCGGATCTGCGCAACCATGTGCTGCTGCAATACGACGACCCCGAGGGCCGCCACCCATGGCTGCACTGGAAGACCTGGCTCGAGGTTGAGGGACTGACTGATCTGAGGCCCGCAGGCAGCCTGCTGCTGTCGGGCTACGAGCAGATCATTCCGGCGGCAATCGCGGGCCACGGCGTGGCACTCGGCAGGAGCCCGCTGGTGCGCGAAGCGATCGCGGCGGGCACGCTGGTGGCCCCTTTCAAGCGCAGCGCCGAGTCCGCCCGCGCCTACTACGCGATCGTCGCGAAGACCGCCTCGGCGCGTCCGGAAGTGTCGGAGTTCGTGGCCTGGTTGCGCGGCGAGGCGGCGGCCGAAGAGCGGCCGCGCGCGGCCGCTATACGGTAAGCACGATCTTGCCGATGTGCTGCGAGGTCTCCATCAGCCTGTGCGCCTCCGAAGCCTGGGCGAGCGGGAAGGTCTTGAAGATCACCGGCTTGATCTTGCCGCTCTCGATCAGCGGCCAGACGCGCTCGCGCAGGCTCGCCGCGATCGCGCCCTTGAATTCGACCGGGCGCGGGCGCAGGGTCGAGCCGGTGAGGGTGAGGC
>DAHVFK010000191.1 GCA_027317055.1 Betaproteobacteria bacterium
GCACCTGTTCTACCGCGCGCGGCTGCGGAGCCTCGAGTTCAAGCCCGGCGAGGAGAGCCTCGAGGTGGCGCTGGTCGAAGAGGCGAAGGTGCCATGGCAGGACATCGCCTTCCGCACCGTGGGCCTGACGCTCAAGCACTGGTTCGCCGACCGCAAGCGCGGCAGCTTCGGCTTTCACGCCGAGGACATCGCGCCGCGCTAGCGCCGCTCGACGACCTCGGCCGAGGCCGAGATCCTGTGGATCGACAGGTCCGCGCCGTTGAATTCCTCCTCCTCGCTCAGGCGCAAGCCGACCGCGGCCTTGAGCGTGCCGTAGACCAGGAATCCGCCGCCGAGCGCGACCGCGATGCCGAGCAGCGTGCCGGCAAGCTGAGACACGAAACTCACCCCGCCCAGGCCGCCCAGCATCTTGGCGCCGAAGATGCCGCAGGCGATCCCGCCCCAGGCGCCGCACAGGCCGTGCAGCGGCCAGACCCCGAGCACGTCGTCGATCTTCCAGCGGTTCTGGGTCACGGTGAACATGTAGACGAACAGCCCGCCCGCGACCGCGCCGATGGCGAACGCGCCCGCGGGGTGCACGACGTCCGATCCCGCGCAGATCGCGACCAGCCCGGCGAGCGGACCGTTGTGCACGAAGCCCGGGTCGTTGCGGCCCGCCACCAGCGCCGCGAGCGTGCCGCCGGCCATCGCCATGAGCGAGTTGACCGCGACCAGGCCGCTGATCTTGTCGATCGCCTGCGCCGACATGACGTTGAAGCCGAACCAGCCGACCGACAGGATCCAGGCCCCGAGCGCGAGGAACGGGATCGACGAGGGCGGGTGCGCCGCGATGCGGCCCTCCTTGGTGTAGCGCCCGCGGCGCGCGCCGAGCAGCAGCACCGCGACCAGGCCGATCCAGCCCCCGACAGCGTGCACCACCACCGAGCCGGCGAAGTCGTGGAACTCGGCGCCGAAATGCGCCTGCAGCCAGGCCTGTACGCCGAAATGGTGGTTCCAGGCGATGCCCTCGAAGAACGGGTAGACCAGCGCCACCAGCGCCCCGGTCGCGGCGAGCTGCGGATAGAAGCGCGCGCGCTCGGCGATCCCGCCCGAGACGATCGCCGGCACCGCGGCGGCGAAGGTCAAGAGGAAAAAGAACTTCACCAGCTCGTAGCCGTTGCTCTGCGCCAGGTGCTCGGCGCCGGTGAAGAAGGACACGCCGTAGGCGATGCCGTAGCCGACCACGAAATACGCCACCGTCGAGACGCAGAAATCGGCCAGGATCTTGACCAGCGCGTTGACTTGGTTCTTCGAGCGCACCGTGCCGAGCTCGAGAAAGGCGAAGCCCGAGTGCATCGCGAGCACCAAAATGGCGCCCAGCAGCACGAACAGTACGTCGGATCCCGATTTTAGCGCCTGCATGAATTCCTCCCCGGAAGACTTGTTCTAAGAAATTGTGCGGCTACAATAAAGCATTAATATGCAGCGACGCCAGTTCATCAAGTTCTGCGCCGCATCAGCGGCCGTCAGCGCGCCCGCGATCGCCGCCGCCGACGCGAGCCCGCGTTTTTACGCGCGCGCCACGCTGGTCGGCGAGGACGGCGCGCCGCTCGCGGCCTCCGCGCTGCCCGCGAACCGCAACCTGGTGTTCGACTACCCCTACGAGGCGACGCCGTGTTTCCTCCTTAACCTCGGCCGCCCCTTGCGCGAGAGCGTGCGGCTCGAGACCGCCGATCACCGCAGTTATGTATGGTCTGGCGGCGTCGGCGCGCGGCGCTCGATCGTGGCCTACTCGGCGATCTGCGCCCACAAGCTGACCTACCCGACGCGCCAGATCAGCTTCATCAGCTACCGCGCCGAGGCGAGCGCGCGCAACCCGCACGCGCAGGTGATCCACTGCTGCTCCGAGCACAGCCAGTACGACCCCGCGCGCGGCGCACGCGTGGTGGCGGGACCCGCGCCCCAGCCGCTGGCCGCGATCCTGCTCGAGCACGAGCCCGCGACCGATTCGCTCAGCGCAATCGGCACGCTGGGCGGGGAAATGTTCAACCAGTTCTTCGACAAGTTCCGCTTCCGGCTGGCGATGGAGATCGGCCCGTCGGCGCACCGCGCCGTCGACGGCAGCGCGCGGGTGACCCCGCTCGAGCGCTACTGCCGCCAGCAGGTGAAGTGCTAACCTGGCTGCGGGCCGACGACCCCTTCCCGCCGGTCGAGCAGGCGCTGCGCAACCCCAACGGCCTGCTGTGCGCCGGCGGCGAGCTGTCGCCCGCGCGCCTGCTCGAGGCCTACCGGCGCGGCATCTTCCCCTGGTATTCCGGCGACGAGCCGATCCTGTGGTGGTCGCCCGATCCGCGCATGGTGCTCTACTGCGACGAGCTGAGAGTGTCGCGCTCGCTCGCCAAGAGCCTGCGCAACAAGGGCTACCGGGTGCGCCTCGACAGCGCGTTCCGGAGCGTGCTCGAGGGCTGCGCCGGCCCGCGCCGCGGCGACGGCGGCACCTGGCTCTCCGAGGACATGCGCAAGGCCTATTTCGCGCTGCACCGCGCCGGCCACGCGCACTGCGTCGAGACCTGGCGCGGCGACGAGCTGGTGGGCGGCCTGTACGGGGTCGCGCTCGGGCGCATGTTCTACGGCGAATCGATGTTCTCGCGCGCGACCGACGCCTCCAAGGTCGCGCTGGCGGCGCTGGTCGGAGCATTGCGCGAGCGCGACTTCCCGCTCATCGACTGCCAGATGCGCACCCCGTTGCTGGCCTCGCTGGGCGCGCGCGAAATTCCGCGCCGCGCGTTCTTGCGCCGCGTGGAGGCATTGGTAAACTACGCCGAGCCAGCCGGCTATTGGCGCAGCGAGGAAACCTGAGGTGTCCCGACTCAACGACCTGCCGCACGCAGTCCTGCAGTTCTACGTCACCGCGCCCTATCCTTGCAGCTACCTGCCGGAGCGCATGGCGCGCTCGCAGGTCGCCACCCCGAGCCACCTGATCAACACCGAGCTGTACGGCGACCTGGTCAAGGCCGGGTTCCGCCGCAGCGGCATCTTCACCTACCGCCCGCACTGCGATGCCTGCCGCGCCTGCGTGCCGGTGCGTATCCCGGTGGCCGAGTTCGCCGCCAGCCGCTCGCAGCGCCGCGCCTGGAAGCAGCATGGCGCGCTCGCCTCGCACTCGCAGCCGCTCAAGTTCCGCCTCGAGCACTACGCGCTTTATCTGCGCTACCAGTCCAGGCGCCACTCCGGCGGCGGGATGGACAACGACAGCCGCGACCAGTATTCGCACTTCCTGCTGCAGAGCCGCGTCGACACGCGGCTGATCGAGTTCCGCGACGCCGGCCAGCTGGTGATGGTGTCGATCGTGGACTACCTGCCCGACGGACTGTCTTCGGTCTACACCTTCTTCGAGCCCGACCGGCTCGGCGCGAGCTACGGCACCTACAACGTGCTGTGGCAGGTCGAGGCCTGCCGCGCGCTCGGCCTGCCCTACCTCTACCTCGGCTACTGGATCGGCGAGAGCCCGAAGATGGCCTACAAGTCCAAGTTCAGCGCGATCGAGGGCTTCGTCGACGGCGTCTGGAAGCGCCTGGCCTGACCCGCGCCCGCTAGAATGGCCGCCATGCTCTACGCGCTGGCGCGGCCGCTGCTGTTCGCGCTCGATCCCGAAACCGCGCACCGGCTCACGCTCGGCCTGGCCGACGCCGCGCAGGCGGCGCGCCTGCTCGGGGCGCTCGCGCCGCGCGTGCCGCGTGTGCCCGTGCGCGCCATGGGTCTGGAGTTTCCCAACCCGGTCGGGCTCGCCGCCGGGCTGGACAAGAACGCCGAGCATATCGACGCGCTCGCGGCGCTCGGCTTCGGCTTCATCGAGGTCGGCACCGTGACCCCGCGCCCGCAGCCCGGCAACCCGCGCCCGCGGCTGTTCCGCCTGCCTGCAGCGGGCGCGCTGATCAACCGCTTCGGCTTCAACAACGTCGGCCTGGATGCGTTCATGGCCAACGTCGCGCGCGCGCGCTGGCGCGGCGTGCTCGGGATCAACATCGGCAAGAACTTCGACACGCCGGCCGAGCGCGCTGCGGACGACTACGTCGCCTGCCTCGAAGGCGTGTACCGCGCCGCGAGCTACGTCACGGTCAACGTCTCCTCGCCCAATACCCGGGGCTTGCGCGCGCTGCAGCACGGCCGGGCGCTCGACGCACTGCTCGGGCGCCTGGCGCAGGCGCGCGAGCGCCTCGCGGACCGGAACGGCAGGCGCGTGCCGCTGGTGCTCAAGGTGGCGCCCGACCTCGACGCGCCGCAGCTGCACGGCATCGCGGCGGCGGTGCGCGCGCACCGCTTCGACGGCGTGATCGCGACCAACACCTCGCTCGCGCGCGAAGGCGTCGAGGCATTGCCGCACGCGGCCGAAGCGGGCGGGCTCTCGGGCGCGCCGATCCGGGCGCGCGCCACGCGCACCCTCGCCTCGCTCGCCGAGGAGCTGGGCGGCGAGGTGCCGCTGATCGGCGCCGGCGGGATCATGAGCGGGGCCGACGCGGCGGAGAAGTTTGAGTGCGGCGCCGCGCTGGTGCAGCTCTACACCGGGCTGATCTATCGCGGCCCGACGCTGATCGCCGAGTGCGCCGCGGCCTGCCCGCACGGGGCGGCGTGAAGCGCCGCGCGGTCGCCCTGATCGACGAAAGCCGCTGCATCGGCTGCACGCTTTGCATTCCCGCCTGCCCGGTGGACGCGATCGTCGGCGCACGCCGGTTGATGCACACCGTGATCGAGCCCTGGTGCATCGGCTGCCGGCTGTGCCTCGCGCCCTGCCCGGTCGACTGCATCGAGATGGTCGCCGCGCCCAAGCGGCCCTGGACCAGGGAAGATGCGCAAGGCGCGCGCCGCCGGGCCACGCTGCGCAGGCAGCGGCTCGCGCAGCCCCCGGCGCCGGCGCGGCGCAGCCGCGGCGAACGCCGCAGGGTGATCGCCGGCGCGCTCGCACGCGCCCGCGCCAGGCGGGGCGCGGCGTGAACCCCGAGCGGCGGCGCGAGATCTACGCGCGGCTGCGCGCGGCCAACCCCAACCCGCGCACCGAGCTGGTCTACCGCACGCCCTACCAGCTGCTGGTCGCGGTGGTGCTGTCGGCGCAGGCGACCGACAAGTCGGTCAACCTGGCCACGGCGCGGCTGTTCGAGCTCGCCGCCACCCCCGCGCAGATGGTCGCGCTCGGCGTCGCCGGGCTGGAGAGCCACATCCGCACCATCGGGCTCTACCGCACCAAGGCGAGGAACGTGGTCGCGCTGTCGCAGATCCTGCTCGATGAGCACGGCGGCGAAGTGCCGGCCGGGCGCGAAGCGCTCGAGATGCTGCCCGGCGTGGGGCGCAAGACCGCGAACGTGGTGCTCAACACCGCCTTCGGCCAGCCGACCGTCGCGGTCGATACCCACATCTTCCGCGTCGCCAACCGCACCGGGCTCGCGCCGGGCAAGGACCCGCTCGCGGTCGAGCTGAAGCTGCTCAAGCTCACTGCGCCCGAGTTCCTGCGCGACGCGCATCACTGGCTGATCCTGCACGGGCGCTACGTCTGCCTCGCGCGCAAGCCGAAGTGCGCGGCCTGCCTGATCCGGGACCTGTGCGAGTTCAAGGGCAAGAGCGGCGATGTTTGAGCCCACGCGCGACCAGGCGCGCGAGTTTTTCTTCGAGACCTGGCGCAAATACGGCGCCGGCGAGGTGCTGAGCGGCATGGAAGCGCTCGCGCTCGAGGTCGTGCTGCTGCACCCGGAATACCACGCCGTGCTGGGCGATCCCGAGCGCACCCGCGAGAGGGATTACTTTCCCGAGCTCGGGCAGACCAACCCGTTCCTGCACCTGAGCCTTCATCTCGCGCTGGAGGAGCAGCTGTCGATCGACCAGCCGCGCGGCATCGTCGCGCGCTTCGCCGCGCTCGTCGCGCGGCACGGCGAGCGCCATGCGGCGCTGCACGACGCGCTCGAGTGCCTGGCGGAGATGGTCTGGCGCGCGCAGCGCGAGCGCGCCGAGCCGGACGGCGCGGCCTACCTGGAGTGCCTCGAGGCGCGCGCCCGCCGCTGAGCGCGCGCGCGATTCCTTCCCAAGGTCGTCAGCGGATCTCCGGCTCGTGCGGCGTATAAAGAGTGGTCGGCTGGCTCGAGAACCAGGCGGCGACGTCCTCGATATCCTGCGCCGAAAGCGTCGCGGCGAAGCCGTTCATGATCGGGTTCTTGCGCTTGCCCGACTTGTAGTCGCTCAGCGCCCGCACCAGGTACTCGTCGTGCTGGCCGGCGAGCACCGGGTATTCGGGGGTGGTCGGCTTGGCTCCGTCGGCGCTGTGGCAGGCGGCGCAGACCTGCGCCGCCTTGGCCTTGCCCGCCTCGGCGTTGCCGCCCGCGAGCGCCGCCTGCGACAGCGCGAGGCCGAGCGCGAGCGCCATGAGACCGCGCAGCGCGGCGCTCATCGCTTCACCTGGCTGAAGTAGGCCGCGAGGTCGGCCATGTCCTGCTCGCTGAGGGAATCTGCGATCGCGCGCATCGACGGATGCCAGCGCGCGCCGGACTTGTATTCCTTGAGCGCGCTGATGATGTACGCGGCCTGCTGCCCGCCGATCATCGGCACCGGATAGACCTCGGGGTAGGCGGTGCGGTAGCCGACGATGCCGTGGCAGCCGATGCACATCGAGTTCTTTTCCTTGCCGGCGGCGGCGTTGCCGGTGACGTTTTGCGCCAAGGCCGCCGGCGCGAGGGCGGCGAGCCCGAGGCCGGCCGCGACGAGCGCGGTTGGGAAGCGATGGGACATGCTGGAGTTTGCCTCAGGTAGCGATTGGAAAACCGG
>DAHVFK010000192.1 GCA_027317055.1 Betaproteobacteria bacterium
CTTGAGGCGCCCGTCCTGGGGCGCGCGCTTTTCGGCTATGTCGAGCCGCGAAAGCACCTTGATGCGCGCCGAGACCTTTTCCCGTATCGCCAGCGGGGGGGTGGCGACCTCGCGCAGCTCGCCGTCGACGCGGAAGCGGACCCGGTAGCTCTTTTCGTAGGGCTCGAAATGGATGTCGGAAGCGCCTGCGACGATCGCGTCGACCATCATCTTCTGGATGAATTTCACCACCGGCGCGTCGTCGACTTCCGCCGTCCCCGCCGACGTGTCTCCCGCGGCCTCTTCCTCGCTAAACTCGAAGTCGAAGTTGTCGTCGATGTAAGCGTCCAGCGCCCGCTCTGCGCTCTTGACTGCCGCTTCGACCAGCACGGTGAGCTTGTTGTCCTCCACCACGATCGGGTCGACCGTGAGGCCAGAATGGAACTTCACGTCGTGGATGACGTCCGTGCGGGTGGGATCGGACACTGCCAGCGCGAGGCGCTTGCCGCGCACGTAAAGCGGCACGATCCGGGCGGTCTGAATCATCTTGGCGTCGATCGTGCCGCGCGGCAGGTAGCCAAGGTCGTATGCCGCCAGATCGAGCAGCGGGTAGCCGAAGGTCGAGGACGCGAACTGCGCCACGTCCGCCGCGCGCGAGCGCCCGCTCTTTATCAACTGCTCGACGAAGGTGATGCCGGCGCGATGCGCGTCGCACGCCAGCGCCTCGGCTTCGGACTCCTCGAGCTGGCCGTGCTGAACCAGCGCACGCGCGAGCCCGGCCAGCCCGCTCGCGGGCGGTATCGACTGAGCTGTGGCCTGTGCTCGGGCCATGGTGTAAGGCTCCGCGGTTAGCGGTCGATAATGCCTCGGGGCTGCGCTTTTGTAAAGCCTCAGGTTTCAGCGCTAACGCGCTGACGAATAGATGTTTTCATGGGTCATAACAACCGTTTGAAAGACCTTGTCAGGGCTGCTTCAAACGGCTTGCTCCGGGGCCGCTGCCGCTTCCGTCGGCCGAAAGATTCGCACCGCTTTCACGGCCCGTCCCTGCGAGTGCACGATCTCCATCGGCACGCCCGAAATCTTGATCGAGACGTCGGCTTCCGGAATGTCCTGCAAGTGCTCCAGGATCAGGCCGTTTAGGGTCTTCGGCCCGTCGGTGGGCAGACTCAGCCCCAGCGCGCGGTTGACCTCGCGCACCGGCATTGCGCCGTCGGCTGCCGCGCTGCCGTCTTCGTCCCAGCGCAGCGCGGGCGCGGCGGATGGAACGGTGGTGGTGAACTTGCCGATGATCTCCTCGATGATGTCACCAAGCGTCACCAGCCCCATCAGCTCGCCGTACTCGTCGACCACCAGCGCAATGTTCTCCCGGTTCTCCTGGAAGTATTGCAGCTGCGTGAATACCGGGGTCGCCGCGGGGACGAAGTAGGGCTCGGCGACCAGCTCCTGGAGCGTCGCCTTGTCGAATGCGCCCGCATCCAGAGGGCCGAGCACCTTGCGCAGGTGCAATACGCCTGCCACGTCCCCCTGGCTGGAGCGAAACACGGGAAGCCGGCGATGGTATGCGGTCGCCATCTGGCGCTTGATCGTCTCCATATCGTCGTCGAGCTTCAACGATTCAATGCGGGCGCGCGGCACCATGATGTCCTGCACTGTGATGCTGCCCAGATCGAACAGGTTGAGCAGGATGCTGACGTGTTTTTTGGGCATGAAGCTCGAGGACTCAAGCACCAGCGTGCGGATCTCCTCCGGCGAGAGCTTCTGCACCTCCACATCTTCCTCGGGCCGAACGCCGAGCAGCAGCAGAAGCGGGCGGACGAAAAGATTGACGAACCAAACGACCGGGTCGAGCAGCCGCTGCACCGGCCCGATGACGTAGGCGAGGGGCAACCCGATGCGCTCTGGATAAGTTGCGCCGACCACCTTGGGCGTGATCTCGGAGAAGACGATGATCAGGAACGAGATCACGAACGTGCTCACGGCGTAGGTGAGCTTGTCCTCGCCCAGCAGCCGCACTGCGACCACGCTCGCGACGGTTGTCGCGGCGGTGATCGCGAGCGTGTTGCCGATGAGAATGCCGCCGAGCAGCCGGTCGGTGCGCTTGAGCAGCGCCGACGCGCGCCGCGCGCCGCCGTGGCCTTGCGCGACGAGGTGCTTCAGGCGATAGCGGTTGAGCGCCATCATGGTGGTCTCGGCGATCGAAAAGAACGCCGACAGCACCAGCAGCACGACCAGGACCGCCAGTTCCGCCGATAAGGAAATGCCTTCCATCGGCGCCGCTAGGTTGCGCCGCGGCCCAGCACGACCTCGAGCACGAACCGGCTTCCGACGTAGGCCAGCAGCAGCAGCACGAACCCGGCGAGCGTCCAGCGCAGCGCAGTCCGGCCGCGCCAGCCGTAGAAGTGGCGCCCGACCAGGAGCGCGGCGAAGGTGAGCCACGACACCACCGCGAACACGGACTTGTGGTCGAACCGGATCGGTCGACCGAACAGCGACTCGGAAAAGACAATCCCCGACGCGAGCGTCAGCGTGAGCAGCGCAAATGCCGCGCCGATGAGGCGGAACAGCAGGCGCTCGAGCGTCAGCAAGGGCGGCAGCGAGGCGAACGGGCCGCGTAACGGTCCGAGCGGCTCGCCGATTGCCATCGGCCCCTTGTGCGCGCCGTGCAGGCGGCGTTCCACCACCGCCATCAGCAACGCGTGTAGGATGGCGATGGTGAACAGGCTGTAGGCCAGCATCGCGAGCACGAGGTGGAGCTTGAACTCGAGCGAGGCCGCGTGCGTCGTCGCGTACCCGGGGAAAATGGCCGGCAGCGGAGCGGTGAGCGCCGCGAGCGCCAGAACCGGCGCTTGCATGCCTTCGAGGTTGTAGAAGAAGCTTTCGGCCCAGTAGAACAGCACCGCGAGCCAGAGCATCGCCGACAGCGCATGGGCGAAGCCGAAGCGCGGCTGGGCGGGTGCAACGACGTCGGCGTACAGCAGCCAGCCGTGCAGCGCGAGCGGCACCAGCAGCGCCGCCCGCTCCCAAGCGCGCAGGCCGCCCGCTGGTTCGCCCGCGGGCGGGGCCGCCGGCCTGGCCGACCAGCGCGTCCTCCAGAAGTGCAGCGCGAGCCCCGCGTACACGGCGCAGGTCACCGCGTGCAGTAGAATATACGCCATCGTTTCAGTTTATCACCGCGTGCCGCGTGGCCGCGGCGTCTCCCCCCCCCCTCGGCGCAGCCATCGAATGCTCGACAACCTGACAACTCGGCTCGGGCGCATCGTCAAGACGCTGCGCGGCGAGGCCCGCCTCACTGAGTCCAACGTTCAGGACGCGCTGCGCGAGGTCCGCGTCGCGCTGCTCGAGGCCGACTGCGCCGTGTCGGTGGTCAAGGACTTCATCTCGACCGTGCGCGAGAAGGCGCTCGGCCAGGACGTGATCGGCAGCTTGACACCTGGCCAGGCGCTGGTGGGCGTGGTGCATCGCGAGCTTACCCACCTGATGGGCGACGCCAACGTCGGGCTCGATCTGGCCGCGCAGCCGCCGGCCGTGATACTGATGGCGGGCCTGCAGGGCTCGGGTAAGACGACGACCACGGGCAACCTCGCCCGCTTGCTGAAGGAACAGAAGAAGAAGGTCCTGGTCGTTTCCTGCGACGTGTACCGGCCGGCGGCGATCGACCAGCTCAAGGCGGTTGCGGCACAGGCCGAAGCGGACTTTCTGGCGACATCGCCCGACGAAGCGCCGGCGGACATCGCACGCCGCGCGCTCGAGCACGCGAAGACGCACTACCACGACGTGCTGATCGTGGACACGGCGGGGCGCCTGGCAATCGACGAAGCGATGATGAAGGAGATCGCCGCGCTCCACGCCATTCTCACCCCGGTCGAAACGCTGTTCGTCGTCGACGCGATGCAAGGGCAGGACGCGGTCAACGTCGCCGAGGCATTCAACGACGCGCTGCCGCTTACCGGCGTGATTCTGACCAAACTGGACGGCGACGCGCGCGGCGGCGCGGCGCTGTCCGTGCGCCAGGTAACCGGCAAGCCGGTGAAATTCGTCGGCGTAAGCGAGAAGCTCGCGGGGCTCGAGCCTTTCTACCCGGAACGCATGGCGTCGCGGATTCTCGGCATGGGGGATATCGTTTCCCTGGTCGAAGAAGCGCGCAAGGGCGTCGACCTCGACGAAGCAAAGCGCGTCGCAGACAAGATCAACAAGGGCAAGGGCTTCGATCTGGAGGATTTCAAGGCGCAGGTCCAGCAGATGAAGAAGATGGGGGGCGTGTCGGCGCTGATGGACAAGCTGCCGGCGCAGCTAACGGGGCAGGTCAACCCGGCGCAGCTGCAGGACGATCGCCAAATGCGCCGCATCGAAGGCATCATCAACTCGATGACGCCACGGGAGCGCGCCAGGCCCGAGCTGCTCAAGGCCTCCCGCAAGCGTCGAATTGCCGCCGGAGCCGGGGTTTCGGTGCAGGAGGTAAACCGCCTTCTGAATCAGTTTGAGCAGATGCAGAAGATGATGAAGATGATGAAGGGCGGCAACCTCGCGCGCATGATGCGCAACATGAAAGGCGCCCTGCCGGGCATCCGCTGACTGCCACGCGCCGGGCTTCCCAAAACCCTGATTTTTACCGTATAATCCGCGCCTTTTCGCAGTTCGACGGGGATACCCAATGGTGGTGATTCGACTGGCGCGCGGCGGCGCCAACAAGCGGCCTTTTTACCACATGGTGGTGGCCGATTCGCGCCGGGCGCGGGACGGGCGCTTCATCGAGCGCGTCGGTTTCTACGACCCCAAGGCGCCCGAAGGCCGCGAGGCCTTGCGCGTCAACGTGGAGCGCGTGAAGCACTGGCAGGGCAAGGGCGCGCAGCTTTCGCCCACGGTCGTGCGGCTCGTAAAGCAGTTTGGCAAGAAAGCCGCTTGAGCAACTGATTGAAATGGGCCGTGTCGCCGGGAACTACGGCGTGCGCGGCTGGATACGGGTAGTGCCTTACAGTGCCGAGCCGGGCGCCCTCGAAGCGCACCCGGCGTGGCTCATCGGGGCCGCGACGTATAGGGTCGAGCAAAGCCGGGTTCATTCCGGGAACTTGCTCGCCAAGCTCGAGGGAGTCGAGACGCGCGAGCAGGCGCTGGCGCTGAAAGGCAGCAAGGTCGCGCTGCCGCGCACGGCGCTGGCGGATCCGGGAGCAGGGCAGTATTACTGGGCCGATCTGGTGGGCTTCGAGGTGGTGAACGCGCAAGGGTCGGTGCTGGGAGTCGTGCAGGGGCTGTTCTCGAATGGCGTTCACGACGTGATGGAACTGGCGGGCGACAAGAGCACGCGTCTGCTGCCTTTCGTGCCGGCGGTGGTAAGGAAGGTCGATCTTGAAGGCAGGCGCATCGAGGTGGAATGGGGCGCGGAGTGGTGATCCGCTTCGACGTGGTGACGCTGTTCCCCGAGGCACTGGTGGCAGTCACGCAGTCGGGCATCACGCGGCGCGCCAGAGAGCGGGGGCTGTGGCGGCTGGAAACGTGGAATCCGCGCGATTTCACTGCGGACAATTACCGGACGGTAGATGATCGTCCGTACGGCGGTGGGCCGGGCATGGTGATGCTGGCCGAGCCGCTGGCGAAGGCGCTAGACGCGGCGGGTGCGTCGCAGGGCGAGGCGAAAGGCAGGGTGATCTTCCTTTCGCCGCAGGGCAGGCGGCTCGAGCACCGCAGGGTGGTCGAGCTGTCGCAGGAGCGGGCACTGACGTTGCTTTGCGGCCGCTACGAGGGTGTCGACGAAAGGCTGCTTGTGCGCCGTGTTGACGAAGAGCTGTCGCTCGGGGACTTCGTTCTCTCGGGCGGCGAATTGGCGGCGATGGCGTTGATCGACGCAGTGGTGAGGCAGTTGCCGGGAGCGCTCGGCGACGAAGAATCGGCGGTGGAGGAGTCCTTTGCGCGCGGACTGCTCGATTGCCCGCAGTACACGCGACCCGAAATCTATGCCGGCGCGCGCGTGCCGGAGGTGCTGCTGTCCGGGCACCATGAGCAGATCCGGAGATGGAGGTTGAAGCAGGCGCTGGGACGGACCTGGCTCAGGAGGCCGGATTTGCTCGCGGCGCTGGAATTGAACGAAGAGGAACGCAAGCTGCTGGACGAATTCCGGCAGGAGCAGAGAAACGGAGCATAACCATGAACCTTATCCAGAAGATCGAGCAGGAAGAAATCGAGCGCCTCGGCAGGAAGATCCCGGATTTCTCGCCGGGTGATACCGTGGTGGTCAACGTAAACGTCGTGGAAGGCGAGCGCAAGCGCGTGCAGGCATTCGAGGGCGTGGTGATCGCGAAGCGCAATCGCGGCCTGAATTCCTCCTTCATCGTGCGCAAGATTTCCTCGGGCGAAGGTGTCGAGCGAACCTTCCAGAGCCATTCGCCGCTGATCGCCTCGATCGAGGTCAAGCGTAAGGGGGATGTGCGCCGCGCCAAGCTTTACTACCTGCGCGAGCGTTCCGGCAAGTCGGCGCGGATCCGCGAGAAGATCGCTGGCCGCGGCGCTGCTGAGGTGGAGGCGCAGGAGTAGGCGCGACGCCGGATGGCTGGGTGAACGGGGCGCGAGCGCGCCCCGTTTTCGTTTCCGGCGGGGCACTATAATCCGCACATGCGGCGCGAGATCACCACCATCAGCCCGACCCCCGAGATCGTCGCCGAGCTCAGGGCGGGCCACATGGTCATCCTGGTCGACGAAGAGGACCGCGAGAACGAGGGCGACCTCGTCATCGCGGCCGAGCACGTCACACCGGAGGCGATCAATTTCATGGCCAAACATGTGCGCGGC
>DAHVFK010000193.1 GCA_027317055.1 Betaproteobacteria bacterium
GGCCACCTTCCGCTCGATCACGCTCGATACCATGCTCAAGCTGGTCGAGCGCAGGCGCACCCCGCGCGGCGTCTAGCCGCGTGTTCGACTCGCGGCGCGGTCACCCCCCGGACAACGTCCCCATCGCCCAGGAAGGGTCGACCACGGTGAGCGTGAGCCGGTCTCCCGGCTTAAGGCAGCGATTGCGCATCATCTGGTGGGTGTCGACCACGGTGATCTGGCGGCCGTTGGAAAGCTCGATCGCGTTGTGGCAATGGCTCAGGCCCTGCGCGTCGGGGTCGCAATTGGTGTCGCTCTTCACGACTCCGGCGACGCGCCAGCCCGCGGTCGGGATACGCCCCTGTATGACCTGCAGTACGTAGCGCCCGCCGTGGCCGTTGTCGTACCAGGACGCGAGCTGGGCGCCGGGTGGAATCGGTGGCTGCGTCGTGTCGGCGAATCCCTTGTAGGACAGCATCGCGCTCGCGCCCAGAAGCAGCGCGCCGAATAGCCATCGGGCACCGGACTTAGCTTGGTAGGTCATCGTTCGCTCCACTCGTTCAGGTCTGCAAGAGCCCACATAAATAGGGCTTCCCACCGTCGCAATGTCAAGCGGTCCCTGTATTGCTGCTTGACCTTGCCATGCCGGTAAGGTCCACCGTTCTGCCGTTCAATCCAAGGAGAGCGCGCGATGGAATGGATCACCGACAACTGGGTATGGCTGTTGCTTTTCGGCGGGATGTTCGGCATGCACTTCTTCGGCCACGGCCGCCACGGCGCGGGCGGAGGCGGGGGCTGCTGCGGTGGCGGCCATGCGCACGGCAACGACAAGGCCGCCAAGGCGGACGCTCCCGGCATGCAAGGCAAGCTCCCCGCGGGCGGCGAAGGCGACGCGGCACACTAGGCAGTGCCGCAGAGGCAGATGAACGGCATGCCTGCGGGACGCCGGCGGGTGCTTGTTGGCGCGACGTTGTTCGCCGCCGGCACGCTCGCGGGCGCGGGCGGTGCCCTGCTCTGGGCCGGCCAAAGCCGGGCGTTCCGCAATTACCTGCGCCAACGCAGCGACGCAGCGCTCGACGAGCTTGCGGCCGAAGTGATTCCTGGCGCAGGGGTCGAGCTGCCGGTGCGCTTCAGCGACGCCGTGCAGCGTCTGGTCGCCGCCGGAGCGATCTCGCCGGCACGCTTCGAGCGTCTGTACGCGGCGCGCGGCGGAGTGCCCGGGTGGATGCGCTCGCTGTTCGAGCGGTCGTCCGCGGACCCGATTCGCATCAGCGCGGCCAGTGCGCCCCTGTTGCTCAACCTGCTCTGGCCCCTGGGGCTGAGCAACCGCGCTGCCTTCAACGCGCGCAGCCCGCTCGCGCTGGCGGGCGCGGGGCGCGGGAGCTTCGCGAGCACCGGTGGCTGGAGCTTGGGCGAACGACCGGGCGCGGAGCTGTTCAACAGCGTCGAGATCGTGCGGCTCAACGAGGCCGCGGAAGCCGCGGTTGAGCAGGCGGCGCGCGCGAGCTTTCGGCCCTGCTGCGACAACTCCGCCTTCTTCCAGGACTGCAACCACGGCTCGGCCTTGCTCGGCTTGTACCAGCTCGCTGCTGCCCAGGGCGCCGATGCCGCCGAACTGTTCCGTGTCGGCAAGCTCGCCAATAGCTACTGGTACCCCGAGCAGTACCTCGCTGCCGCGATCTACTTCCGCGCGTTCGAGAGCCTCGGGTGGTCCGAAGTCGACGCCGCGCGGCTCATGGGGCAGCGCTATTCCTCGGCCAGCGGCTGGCAGCAAAACGTCGATGCGCGCCTGCGCAAGACGGGCTTGCGCCGCGGCACCGATTCATCCGGCGGCGCTTGTGCCGCCTGACGGCCAGTCGCCAGTTCCTAGCTGCACCGGTTAACTTCTACCGTCACGTGCGCGAGCTCCTCGTGTTCGCGCAACCGCGCCTTGACGCGATCGGGGGTCATGCCTGCGTCGTGCGTGACCAGGCTCAGGATGCAGGCGAATCGAGCCTTTCCCACGCGCCAGAGATGAAGGTCCGCGATGCGGGTGGACCCGCCGTGATCGAGGTCCGCGACGGCCTCCGGGATCTCGGCGGTTACCGGGTTGTCCATTTCCCGGTCGAGCAGGACCCGGCTGGTGTCGCGCAGCAGCCCCCAGGCCCAGCGCGCGACGAGGATCGCGCCGACGATTCCCATGACCGGGTCGAGCCAGTTCCAGCCGAACAGCATGCCGCCGCCAAGCGCGACGATGGCGAGCACCGAGGTGGCCGCGTCGGCGATCACGTGCACGTAGGCCGATCGCAGGTTCAGGTCATGGTGCCGGTGATGGGCCGCGTGCTCGTCATGGGGGTGATCGTGATGATCGCCCGCCCGGCCGAGAATAACAGCACAGGCGATATTGACGACGAGGCCGACGACGGCGATCCCGATCGCCTCCGGAAAGTGGATCGTCTGCGGAGCGACGATCCGCTCGACCGAGGCGAAGGTCATCATCGCGGCGACGCCGAGCAGGAACACTGCGCTGGTGTAGCCGCCCAGAATCTCGATCTTCCAGGTCCCGAACGCGAAGCGCGAATCCTGCGCATAGCGGCGCGCCGCGACGTAGGTGTACGCGCTCAGGCCGATGGCGACCGCATGCGAGCTCATGTGCCAGCCGTCGGCCAGCAGCGCCATCGAGTTGAACCACCAGCCGGCCCATATCTCGACCACCATCATCGCGGCGGTGATCCACATCACCGCCCGGGTGCCGCGCTCTGCGGCGTGGCTGCCGGGGTCGAACACGTGGCTGTGGGTCCAGCGGCTCAGGTCGTTGGCGTGCATTTGAGTGTCCAAAAAGGGGCGGGCGGGCCCGAACAGGGCGGATTATGCGCGCACCGGAGGTGCGCAAAATATTGATGCGTGATAAATTACGCTTCGTGCGCAAGCTCCTTCGCAAACTGCTCGTCCTGATTCTCGTCGCCTGGCTGCCGGTGTTCACCGGCAGCGCCTTGGCGTCCGTCGTGTGCGAGGATGCAGCGCAGGCCGGCCATTCGCACGTGGCTGACCAGAGCAACAGTCCCGCAGGCGGTGCAACCGGCGCGGCCGACGACTGCGGCGGCTGCGACGTCTGCTTCTCTCACTGCACGCTGTCGCTGCCGGCTACCGCCCATCGCCTCGCGGCGCAGGTTTCCGGCGCCGTCGCGCAGACCGCGCCTGCGCGATTGATATCCCTCTCGTTGCCGCCGGTCGACCGGCCGCCGCTCTCCCGCCTCGGCTGATCCGCCGGGCGGTACCCCCCTGCGTTGCGCTGTTCCGGGCCGGCTTGCGCCGGCCCTCCGCTCGGCCCGACCTCGCCCGCGCGCGGCGACGCGCGCCAAATCTCATCCTCAGAAGGTGCTCTTAAATGAAGCGCAATTACCGTAGTCACGTCATCACACCGGATCTGCCGCGCCGGCGGTTCGTTCAAGGACTCGCGGCGGGCGGCGCGCTGCTCGGCATGTCGTCGCTCGTCGCGCCGGCCACGGCGCGCGCCTCGAGCGCCGCCGGCGCCCCGGTGCTCAGCGGCACCGAGTTCGATCTCGTCATCGCCGAATCGCCGGTGAATTTCACCGGCAACCCGCGCATGGCTACCACGGTCAACGGCTCGATCCCCGCCCCGACGCTGCGCTGGCGCGAGGGCGACACGGTCACTCTGCGGGTTACCAACCGTCTGCGCGAGACCGCGTCCATACACTGGCACGGCATTCTGCTTCCGTTCCAGATGGACGGGGTACCGGGCATCAGCTACAGGGGCATCGCGCCAGGCGAGACTTTCGTCTACCGGTTCAAGGTGCAGCAGTCCGGCACCTACTGGTACCACTCCCATTCCGGCTTCCAGGAACAGACCGGCATCTACGGCGCGATCGTCGTCGAACCCGCCGACGCGGATCCGATCCGCGTGCAGCGCGACTACGTGGTCCAGCTCTCGGATTGGACCGACGAGGATCCGAACAGGGTTTTCGCCAAGCTCAAGACGGAAAGCGACTACTACAACTTCAACCAGCCCACGGCGGGCCAGTTCTTGCGCGATGTTTCCCGCGAGGGGCTTTCGTCCGCGCTTGACAGGCGCCGGATGTGGAACCAGATGCGGATGAATCCGACCGATCTGGCCGACGTTTCGGCGTACACCTACACCTATCTCACCAACGGCGCCACGCCGGCCGGCAACTGGACTGGATTGTTCCGTCCCGGCGAGAAGGTGCGGCTGCGCTTCATCAACTCGGGCGCGATGACGTTCTTCGACGTACGCATTCCAGGGCTCAAGATGACCGTGATCCAGACCGACGGCCAGAGCGTCGACCCCGTCACGGTGGACGAGATCCGCATCGGGGTCGCCGAGACCTACGACGTGATCGTCGAGCCCAAGGACGAGGCTTACACGATTTTCGCCCAATCGATGGACCGCACGGGCTATGCCCGCGGCACCTTGGCGCTGCGCGCAGGAATGGCGGCAGCGATCCCTCCGCTGGACAAGCCACAACCTCTGAGCATGACCGACATGATGGGCGCAATGGGCGGCGGCGCGATGGCCGGCATGGCGGGAATGAGTCACGGCGGCGCTGTCATGGCGCCCATGGCCGGGATGGACCACGGCAGCGGCGCAATGGCCGCGATGCCGGGCATGAACCACGGCGGGAGGGAGATGAGCATGGGCGGCGGGGAGGTGCGCGTGCGCCACGCGAGGACCGAATACGGCCCGAGCACCGACATGCACGTCGACACGCCGCGCACCAACCTGGACGACCCCGGCATCGGGCTGCGCAACAACGGCCGCCGCGTGCTGACCTACGCCGACCTGCACACGATCGGTGGGCCGCTCGACCCTTCCGGCCCCGAGCGTGAGATCGAGCTGCATCTGACCGGCAACATGGAGCGCTACACCTGGTCGCTCGACGGCCTCGAGTTCGGCCGCTCCACGCCGGTGCACTTTCGCTACGGCGAGCGGCTGCGCGTGGTGTTCGTCAACGACACCATGATGACCCACCCCATGCACCTGCACGGGATGTGGAGCGAGCTGGAAAGCCCCGAGGGACGCTTCCAGGCGCGCAAGCACACCATCAGCGTGCAGCCGGCGCAGCGGGTCAGCTTTCTCGTCACCGCCGACGCCCACGGGCGGTGGGCCTGGCATTGCCACCTGCTGTACCACATGGACGCCGGTATGTTCCGGGAAGTGGTGGTCGCTTGAGCGCCGCGAATCAAATCCCCATGGAGAACACAAACATCATGCTGAACCGAACGAAATTCTTTGCCGCTGCGCTGTTGATGGCGGGCGCGGCCTCCGCCTGGGCGCAAGGGACCGTGCCCGGCATGGATCACGGCAGCATGGGCGGCATGACCCACGGCGGGGCGGGTACTCCGGGCGGAGCTTCGTCGACCGCCCCGATGCAGGCGAACACGCCTTCATCGGGCGAACGGGATCCGAACGCCTATTCGGACGGCTATGACTTCGGCGCGATCCCCCGCCCCCGCATGGGGGACGAGCACAGCTTTGGCTCGTTGCTGGTCGACCGCCTCGAGCGCGGTTACGCCGATGGCGGCAACTCCACTGCGTACGACGTGCAGGCCCGGTACGGCCGCGACTACGACCGCGCCGTGCTCAAGGCCGAGGGCGAGCTGGCCAGAGGCAAGCTGCAGGATGCACGCACGGAACTGCTGTGGGGCCACGCGGTCGCAACCTACTGGGATGCGCAGCTCGGCATTCGTCACGACAGCGGAGTCGGGCCGGATCGCAGCTGGCTCGCGGTCGGCGTCCAGGGCCTGGCACCCTACTGGTTCGATGTCGAGGCGACGGCGTACCTTGGCCGGGAGGGACGCAGTGCTCTGAGGCTCGCCGCAAGCTACGACCTGCACCTCACGCAAAAGCTGATCCTGCAGCCGCGCGTCGACGCCAATCTCTACGGCAAGCGCGATTCCGCGCGCGAGCTGGGCTCGGGCCTGTCCGACGTCACGGCAGGCGTCCGGCTACGCTACGAACTCCGGCGCGAACTCGCGCCTTACGTAGGCGTCGAATGGGGCGGCAAGTTCGGCGAGACGGGAGACTTCGCGCGCGCGGCCGGCGCGTCTACGCGCGAAACTCGGTTGGTCGCCGGCGTTCGCTTCTGGTTCTGAACACAAAAATCTAGGAGGCTTCAATGAAAAGAGCAATTTCGATTCTGATTCTTGCAACGCTGCCTTCCGTCGTGCTCGCTGACGGCGACCACGACGCCGGCATCGGGCGGCCAGGCGATCCGGCCAAGGTCGAACGCACGGTCGAGGTCCTGACGGAGGACAACATGCGGTTTGTCCCGAACCGGATCGAGGTCAAGCCAGGGGAAACCATTCGCTTTATCGTTAAGAACGTGGGCAAGCTGACCCACGAGATGGTGCTCGGCACCCCGAGCGAGCTCAAAGAGCACGCTGAAATGATGCGCAAGATGCCCGGCATGAAGCACGCCGAGCCCAACATGATCAGCCTGAAGCCGGGTCAGCGCGGCAGCATCGTCTGGCAGTTCGGCGGACCCGGCAAGGTCGAGTTCGCCTGCCCGCAGCCCGGTCACATCGAGGCGGGAATGACCGGCGTCGTGGAAGCGAAGGAGTGATGAGGGCACCGGAGGGAGACCGCCGCGTGTTGGAACAATCTCTCGCCAGGAACGGAACCCAATGAAAGTTGCAGCGACCACTGTGGGTACCATCGCGCTTGCCGTTCTCGGCGTTCTCGCGCTGATGTACACGGGCGCCTTCAACGTCGCCACGGCATGGCGGGATCCGGCGCTGTTGCGCTGGGTGCTGGTC
>DAHVFK010000194.1 GCA_027317055.1 Betaproteobacteria bacterium
AGCAGGTTGAGGATCTGCGCCTGCACCGAGACGTCGAGCGCGCTGGTCGGCTCGTCGCACACGATGAGGCGCGGCTCGACCGCGAGCGCGCGCGCGATGGCGATCCGCTGGCGCTGTCCGCCCGAGAACTCGTGCGGGTAGCGCGACTTGGCCGACGGCGGCAGTCCCACCTGCTCGAGCAGCGCCTCGACACGCCGCTCGCGCTCGGCTTCGTCGCGACCGATGCCGAGGCTGCGCATGCCCTCGGTCAGCGCCTCCAGCACGCGCATGCGCGGATCGAGCGAGGCATAGGGATCCTGGAACACGATCTGCATCTTCGCGCGCCAGGGGCGCAGCGCGGCGCGCGAAAGCCGTCCGAACTCGATTCCGCCCGCGCGCACGCTGCCCGCCGTCGGCCGGATGAGCTGCAGGATCGCCTTGCCCGCGGTGGTCTTGCCGGATCCCGATTCGCCGACCAGCGCGAGCGTCCTGCCCTCGCGGATCTGGAGCGACACGCCGTCCACCGCCTTGACGTGCCCGACGACGCGGCGCAGCACCCCGCGCCGGATCGGGAAGTGAACCTTGAGGTCGGCGACCTCGAGCAGCAGCGCAGCCTGCCCGGGCGCCGCGGCGACAGGCGCCCCGGCGCCCTCGCCCGCGCGCGGTGCCGCGGCCCCTTGCTCGCGCAGGTGGCAGCGCACGCGCTGTCCCGCGGGCAGCGCGAGCAGCCGCGGCGCCTCGCGCCGGCAGCGCTCGAAGGCGAGCTCGCAGCGCTCCGCGAAGCGGCAGCCGGCGAACGCCTCGGTGAGCGGCGGCACGCGCCCCGGGATTCCGGCCAGCGCGCCGGCGCGCCGCGCCGCCGACGGCAGCGCGGCGAACAGCCTCTGCGAATAGGGATGCTGCGGCGCGCGCAGGAAGGCTTCGCGCGGCCCGGTCTCGACGATCTGCCCGGCGTACATGACCGCCACGCGCTGCGCCATCTGCGCCACCACGCCGAGGTCGTGGGTGATGAGCAGCAGCGCCATGCCGCGCTCGGCTTGCAGGCGCTTGAGCAGTTCGAGGATCTGCGCCTGGATCGTGACGTCGAGCGCGGTGGTCGGCTCGTCGGCGATCAGCACCTCGGGATCGACCGCGAGCGCGGCGGCGATCATGGCGCGCTGCTTGAGCCCGCCCGAGAGCTGGAAGGGATACTCGTGGAAGCGCCGCGCGCCGTCGGGAATGCCGACCGCCTCGAGCAGCTCGAGCGCGCGCTTGCGCGCCGCCGCGCCGCGCAGGCCGGCATGGCGCTCGATCACCTCGACCACCTGGCGACCCACGGTCAGCACCGGGTTGAGCGCGGTCGACGGCTCCTGGAAAATCATCGCCACCCGCCGCCCGCGCACCGCGCGCATCGCCGCCTCGGGCAGCGCGAGCAGGTCGCTGCCGCCGAGCAGCACCCGGCCCTGCGCCACGCGCGCCGCCTCCGGCAGCAGCCGCATGACCGACAGCGCAGTCATCGACTTGCCGCAGCCCGACTCGCCCACCAGCGCGAAGCACTCGCCGCGCTCGAGCGCCAGGTCGACGCCGTCGATCGCGCGCAGCTCGCCTTCCGGCGTGTGGAGCACCGTGCGCAGGCCCTCCAGCTCAAGCGCGGCGCTCATACGTGCACCCGCGGGTCGAAGCCATCGCGCACCGCGTCGGCGAGCAGGTTCGCCGCCAGCACCAGCACCAGCAGGAAGCTGAACGCGGAGGCGAGCGACCACCACACCACCGGCTCGCGCGCCATCTCGAGCCGCGCGGCGTTGATCATGGTGCCGAAGCTGAGGGTGCTGGGATCGACCCCGACGCCGACGTACGACAGCACCACCTCGGCGAGCACCAGGCCGGAGAAGTCGAGCACCAACGAGATGATGATGATGTGCGCGACGTTTGGCAGCAGGTGGCGCGTGAGGATGCGCAGGTGCGAAACGCTCAGCGCGTGGGCCGCCTGCACGTACTCCAGCTCGGCGAGCTTGAGCGCCTCGCCGCGCAGCAGGCGCGCGAGCGACGTCCAGCTGGTGACGCCGAGGATCACGCACAGCAACAGCAGCCTCACGTCGGCGCGCTGCGCGGTGGTGGGAAAGAGCTGCGGGTGGCCGTCAATGTAGACCTGCATCATGAGCACGAACGCGGCGATGAGGAGCACGGCGGGGATCGAGTTGAGCGTCGTGTACAGGAACTGGATCAGGTCGTCGACCCAGCCCTTGAAGTACCCCGCGGTGACGCCCAGCATCGCCCCGAGGGGCAGCATGACCAGCGTTGTCAGGGTGCCGATTACCAGGCTGGTGCGTACCGACTTGAGCGACAGGTACAGCACGTCCTGGCCGACCTTGTCGGTGCCCAGCACGTGGTAGGCGAGCGACAGGGCGAACGCCGGGCCGGCGAGCGCGAGCATCGCGCCGAGCGTGGCGTACGCGGCGCCCCACGGGACCTGCGGCGCGCGCCGCCGCAGCGGCCAGAGCAACGCTCCGATCGGCAGCCACACGAGCAGCGCGCCGGCGAGCCCGGCGAGCACGCGCCACGCCACGTCCACGCCCCAATCGGCTTCGTGCGCGAGCCCCGAGCCGCCGTGACGCAGCCGCGGGTACTCGCGCATCAGGCTGCCGTCCGGCATCCTCGTTTCCTCGAGCGTGAAGAGCCGCGTCGCGAGCGGCGCCGAGTAGGTCGTCTCCTCGCTTCGCCGCAGGTGCGAAAGCGCAAGATCGAGCACCGATAGGGTCTGCGGCGAGTACGCCCGCGCCGCGGCCGCGGCGCTGGCCGGCAGCGCGACGCGGAAGTGCAGCGAGTCGGCCAGCCCGATCGCGCCGTAGCCGGCGAGCAGCGTGAGCGAGACCATCGCGGCACCGCTCCGCGCCACGCGCAGCCAGGGCGCCGCGAGGTGCGGCCGCCGCGCGCACAGCCACAGGTACGCGCACGTCGCCGCCACCAGCAGCCACAGCAGCGAGTCGGTCCACAGGATCACGGGCGTGAAGGGCATGGGGCTACTCGAGGCGCACGCGGGGGTCTACCAGCGTGTAGGAGAGATCGGTCAGCAGCAGCCCGAGGATGTACAGCAGCGAGCCGATGAACACCATCGAGCGCACTACCGCGAAGTCCTGCGACTGGATGGCGTCGATGGTGTAGCTGCCCAGCCCCGGGATGCCGAAGAAGGACTCCATCAGCAGGCTTCCCATGAACAGCAGCGGGATCACCACCACCACGCCGGTGAGGATAGGGATCATCGCGTTCTTGAGCACGTGGCGGAACATCACCACCGCCTCCGACAGGCCCTTGGCGCGCGCCGTGCGCACGTAGTCCTTGCCCATCTCCTCCAGGAACAGGGTGCGGTACCAGCGGCTTCCGGCGCCCACGCCGCTCGCCACGCCGATCGCCACCGGCAGGATCAGGAACTTGATCGCATGCAGGCCGGAGTTGTAGCCCGAGATCGGCACCAGGTCCCAAAGCTTGGCCACCAGGTACTGGCCAGCGATGATATAGAACAGCGTCGAGATCGACATCATCACGACGCACAGCACGACGCCCCAGAAGTCGAGGTAGGTGGCGCGGAAGAAAGCCATCGCCAGTGCGAAGCTGATGTTGAGCGCCAGCCCGACGAGGAACACCGGGATGGCGAGCGCGAGGCTCGGCCACATGCGGGTGCGGATCTCGGCGGCGATGTTGCGTCCGTCCTCCGAGGCGCCGAAGTCGAAGGCGAACAGGCGCACCGATTTCTGGAAGAACACCGTCTGCGCGAGCTTTTCGCTCCCCGCCGCGCGCGCGTTCCACAGCAGGGGCTTGTCGTAGCCGTGCGCGGCCTTCCAGCGCTCGATCTCGGCCTGCGTCACGCGCTTCGCGCCGAGCTGCATGCGCGCCATATCGTCCGGCGTGTTGACGACGAAGAACAGCGCGAAGGTGATCAGGTTCACGCCGATCAGGATCGGGATGGCGTACAGCGTCCGGCGCAGGATGTAGGCGAGCATGTCAGGCGGCGGGACGCGCGGCCATGCGCTCGCGCCGGCGGTAGCCGACGAAGGCGGGAACCAGCAGGGCGACGAGCAGCGCGCAGCCGATCGCGAGCGGCCAGACGACCGGCCGGTTCCACTCGCGCCGCAGGGCCGCGCGCCGCGCGGGGTCGAGGCGCAGATACTTGAGGTCGTTGCGCGCCATGTCGTTCGGCTTCAGGTTCGACAGCCAACCGTGATAGAGCAGGTAGTCCTTCGGGAAGTAGCCCCAGATCCACGGCGCGTCGTTGCGCGCGATGCCGACCATGGCGTCGATGATCCTCTGCCGCTCGGGCGAGCTGGGCATGTCGCGCATGCGTTCGAACAGCGCGTCGTAGCGCGGGTTGTCGTAGTTCGCCGCGTTTTCGCCGTGGTGCAGCGTGCGGCTCTGCGCGCCGTCGAGCAGGAACAAAAAGTTCTCCGGATCCGGGTAGTCGGCGTTCCAGCCGAGAAAGAACAGCTGCTCGCTGCCCTTGCGGATCTTGTCCTGGAAGCGGTTCCAGTCCGTGGCGCGCACCTCGAGCTGGATCGAGAGCTTGGCGAGCTGCTTGCGCCACCAGTCGAAGCGCGCCTGGTCACCCGGGCCGCGCGTGACCGTGTCCAGGTACAGCACCAGCGGCTGCCCGGTGCGCGCGTCGCGCCCGCCGGGGTAGCCCGCCTCGGCGAGCAGCCGCTCGGCGTCGGCGAGCGGGCGCCGGTGCGCGACGCCGTCTCGCCACAGATGCGTGACGGGATTGACCCCCTCCTTGCCCGCGCGGAAGCCGAAGATGCCGCCCGGGATCGGGCCCTGCGCGACGATGCCCCGGCCGTTGGCGAAGATCGACAGGAACTCCTCCATGTCGACCGCGATCGAGATCGCCTGGCGCAGCGTCCGCGCGCGCGCGGCCGCCTCGCCGCCGCCCGCGTTGCCGACCACCGGGTCGAGCCAGTTGAAGCCGATGTAGAACACGGAAGGGGCGACGGCCGTGCGCAGCCGGATGCCCAGGCTGTGCATCTGCGGCGTGAGCGCCGCCTGGCCCTCGACCGAGACGCGCACCGCCTGGTCGAAATTGTCCGAGCTGATGCCCGAGGTGTCGTAGTAGCCCTGCAGGAACTTGTTCCAGTAGGGGATGCTCTCCTTCTCCCGGCTGTACACGACGCGGTCGACGAATGGCATCGGCTTGCCGGCGTCGGCGAGCAGCCCGGCCTCGCGGTCGCCGGGCGCGCCCTCGGAAGGGTACGGCTCGCCGCGAAAGTTCGGGTTGCGCTCGAGCACCATGCGCAGGTTCGGGTTGTTCTCCGTGAGCATGTAGGGACCGGTGCCGACCGGCCACCAGTCGAGCGTGAAGTTCTTCTGCGCCATGCCGGGCTGCGCGAAAAAGCGGTCGACCTCCCACGGCACCGGCGCGAAGAACGGCATCGCCAGCCAGTATGCGAACTGCGGGTAGCGCCCTTTGAGCCGGATGCGGAAAGTGTGCGCGTCGACGCGCTCGACGCCGGCGAGTGGATACTTGCGCAGGTCGAGCCATTCGCCGCCGCGCCCCTCGGCGCTCATCGCCGCGTTCGCTTGCTTGAGTCGCGCGGCGAGCTCGGGCAGGCCGACGATGTACTGCGACATGAGGCCGTATATCGGCGAGGCGAGGCGCGGGTGCGCGAGCCGCTTGATCTCGTAGATGTAATCGTCCGCGGTCAGCTCGCGCGTGCCGCGTCCGGGCAGCGCGTAGGGGCTGGCGAGCGCGGCGATCTGCCCCGGCGACAACGACTGGTAGAGGAATTCCCCCTTCGCGTTCCTGGCGAACGCCGGATGCGGTTGGTAGCGAATTCCCGCCCTGATGCGGATCTCGTACTCGCTGTAGCCTGCGAGGGTGCTCACCCGCGGCATCTCCGCCGCGGTGAGCGGCACCAGCTGGTAGGGCCGCTTCAGATAGTGGTACTGCAGCGGCGGCTCGTAGACCTGCTGCGTGAACACTGCCTCGTCCGAGGCGTAGGACAGCGCCGGATCGAGATGCTTGGGCCGCGCGACGAAGGCCGAGTAGAGAATGTCCTTGGCTGCGTCGGCCGACCGATACGGGTCGTTCCAGGTCTGACCGCAGCCCGCGATGGCGGCGGCGAGGCCGAGAATTCCAATATGGCGCATCGCGCCTAGTCTAGCCGAACGCATCATATAATCGGCCATCCACACAAGAGGTTAAAAACCATGGCTTTTCTCGCCGGCAGAAAGATTCTCGTCACCGGCCTGCTCAGCAATCGCTCGATCGCCTACGGCATCGCCCAGTCCGCCCGCCGCGAGGGCGCCGAGCTCGCCTTCACCTATGTCGACGAGCGCTTCAAGGCGCGCGTGACCGATCTCGCGCGCGAGCTGGGCTCCAACATCGTGCTGCCCTGCGACGTCGCGAGCGACGGGCAGATCGGCGAGCTGTTCGCCGCGCTGGGCAAGACATGGGACGGCCTGGACGGGCTGGTGCACGCGATCGCCTACGCCTCGCGCGACGCGATCGCGGGCGAGTTCCTGGACGGATTCTCGCGCGAGGGATTCCGCGAGGCGCACGACATTTCAGCCTACAGCTTTCCCGCCCTGGCCAAGGCCGCGCTGCCGATGATGCAGGGCCGCCGCGCCGCGCTCATCACCCTCACCTACCTGGGCGCGGAGCGGGTGCTGCCGCACTACAACACCATGGGCCTGGCGAAAGCGAGCCTGGAGGCGTCGGTGCGCTACCTGGCGGCGAACCTCGGCCCGCTCGGCATCCGCGTCAACGGCATCTCGGCCGGGCCGATCAGGACGCTCGCGG
>DAHVFK010000195.1 GCA_027317055.1 Betaproteobacteria bacterium
TGCGTGGGTTGCACGACTGTATTCGCTATTCTAGAATCACGAATAGCGAATATTGCCAGAGATACTCATGACGCTGAAGCCTCAGGACATTGTCGTCTTGCTGAAGCTCCTCAATGCCGGGGACAAGCGGCCCACCTATGCCCAGTTGGCCGTTGATCTTTACATGAGCCCATCCGAGGTTCACGCTTCCGTTCGCCGCGCGAGCGCGGCCAGGCTGATTCACGGACCCGAGCTTGGCGGCCGTGTAAATGTCAAAGCGTTGGAGGAGTTCATCGTCCACGGGATCAGGTACGCTTTTCCTCCCCAGAAGGGAGGCATGACTCGCGGCATTCCCACCGCTTCCGCGGCGGAGCCGCTTAACCGCAAAATGACCCAGGAAGAGCCAGTTCCGGTTTGGCCGTTCGAGGAAGGCTCCAGGCGCGGATATGCGTTCCTGCCGCTCTACAAAAGAGCCCCTCAAGCGGCGCTGAAGGACCCGGAACTTTACCAGCTCCTCGCGCTGGTCGACGCCCTGCGCGACGGGAGCGCGAGAGAGCGCGAACTGGCGAAACGCGAGATATCCGCCAGGCTTAAGAATTGAGCCACGAAATACCAGATCGCTATGCCGGAGAATCTCAATACCGCTGGATGAGTTCTACCGCCGGTCACCACGCTCTCGTAAGTTAAAGGCTTGAGAATATCTATCCTAAAGCTTTCGAGACCAACAATCGAAAGTTTTTATGCTTCGATAATTCAAAGTTTTCGTGTACGCTTAACTTAAAGTTTTTGTTGCGACGAGCTACGCGATGGCACAGCACGACCTTATTGCGAATGCTCTGAAGAGGGCCAAGCGCCTCGCACACGACGGAATCCTGCGTTCGTCTGACCTGCCGTCGGCAGACCGGGCCCGCCTTCTGCGAAGCGGCTGGCTCACGCGGATCGTAAGGGGCTATTACGTGCTCGGCACTCCCGGCCGCGAGGGCGAATCCGGCGTCTGGTATGGACACGATTTTCGTTCGTTCGCCAGGCTCTACTTAGCCGACCGCTTCCGCAGGGAGTATTGCCTCTCCGCCAGGGATTCCATCGAGGTTCACATCGGCGAGCCCGCCGTTCCCGCACAAATAGTCGTCAACACCAGAAAGCAGTCGGCGAAAGTCAGCCTACCGTTCAACTCAAGCATTCTGGTGATTCCCGGTTATCTCTCCGACGTCGTCGAAGACGTTGATGGCCTCCGCGTCATGAGCCTCGCGGAAGCCCTCTGCAGGGTTCCATCTTCCTACTTAGAGGCCAATCCGCTCAAAGCCACGATTGCCCTGCGATCCTTGCGCGACCCCGTGTCGTCGATCGGCAAGATTCTCCTTGGCAAGGGCATGCCCGTCGTCGCCGGACGAATCGTCGCTGCCTACCGCGCCATCGGCCAGGACAAAATAGCCGACGATATAAAACGCACGATGACCGCGGCCGGTCACAAACTGGTCGAAACCAATCCCTTCGCTTCTCCCGTTCCGGATTTTGGCCGGCCCAAGGCGGCCTCTCCGCAAGCGCTTCGCGTGCGCGCCATGTGGGCAACGATGCGCACGAAAGTGATAGAGGTTTTCCCGGCGGACCCCGGCATATCGAAAAGCACCGCGGATTTACTTCAAAGCATAAGGGACGTTTACCGCCACGATGCGTACAACTCCCTGTCCATAGAGGGATTCGATGTAACCGAAGGGCTCATCGAAATGGTCAGAACCGGAGCGTGGGACCCGACGGGCAACGAACGCGACTTTAGAACCAAAGACGCGCTCGCCGCCAAAGGATACGCCGATGCTTTCAACCTCGTGCTCGAATCCGTTTCCCGTGTTCTTCGCGGCGAAGGCCCCGGCGAGGTCGCCGGAGCGGACCTGCATGGCTGGTACACCGCCTTGTTCGGCCCTTCCGTGCGCGCCGCGATAATCGCACCTGCCGACCTCGCCGGCTATCGGAGCGGACCGGTCTATATCCGCGGCGCAAATCACGTCCCTCCCAACGCAGCGCACATGTCGGACATGATGGAAGAATTATTCGCGCTGCTGAAGGAAGAAAGCAGCGCGGCCGTCAGAGCCGTGCTCGGTCACTTGATCTTTGTGCACATCCATCCGTTCCTGGACGGAAATGGGCGGACGGCACGCTTCCTCATGAATCTGATGTTTGTTTCCGGCGGCTGGCCATGGACCATCATTCGATCCGAGCGGTCGCGCCGCAGCCGCTACTTCGCCGCCCTCGACAAGGCGCATGTGACGCGAACCGAAATCCACGACTTTGCCAAATTTCTGCGAGAGGAAATGAATATCGATTGGGGGGCGGCGAGAACCTCACGCGCCGACGTCAAAGCGCAAGCACGCTCCGACTCACAACCACCGGATGCGTGATATGGAGACGTCACAATACAACATTGACTACAAACTGAAGTTCGGACTCGCGGAAATGACCATGACCAGAAAAGGCTGGCTGAAAGGGCGGGTTAGGGGATGCGATTAATTCACTCCTCCGATCTCCAGATCGGCAAAGTGTTCATGTATTTCGAGCCTGAAGTTGCGGTACTGCTCCAGGACGCGCGGCAGGCGGCCGTCCGCACTCTCGGAGATCTCGCCATGAAACACGGGGCATCGACTGTGTTGTTGGCTGGCGACATTTACGACAAGCAGCAACTCTCCCCACAGACCCTCGCTAAGCCGATCGAGGGGATGCGGCAGTTTCCCAAGGTCACCTGGCACCTGATGCCTGGCAATCATGACCACGTGCGGGAAAACGGCCTCTGGGATCGTCTTTTGCGGACGAATCTCCCGGAGAACGTGCAGCTCCATACGACCCCCGGTGCTGTGAAGATTATGGATGACGACGGAACGCCCGTCTTCCTCCTCCCAGCGCCACTTCCCCATATCGCGAGTGTCGACGATCTTACGAGCTACATGGATAAAGAGGCCACGCCTGAGGGAGCCATCCGAATCGGGATGGCGCACGGCTCGATCCAGGGATTCGGATCGGATGGCGAGGCCTCAAACTACGTCGAGCCGACTCGCGCTGAGACCGCGGGGCTCGCCTACCTCGCCATGGGCGACTGGCACCGGCAGATACAAATCAATGAGCGCGTGTGGTACTCCGGTACGCCCGAGCCGGACCAGTTCAAGCGACTGTCGGGTTCCAGCGGGACGCTCTGTAACGGCGGCACCGCGCTTGTCGTCGATATCGCTGGCGTGCGCGCCGCGCCCACGGTTTTACCCGTCGAGGTCGGTCGGTACCGCTGGCACCAAGTCTTGAAGACGCTCACAGAAGACTCTCAGATCAATCTCCTGGAAGCGGAACTCCGTGCGCTCGAAACCGACTTGAGCAGAGTCGTCCTCGACCTCCAGGTTACGGGAACGCTGTCGCTGGCCGGCCGCAAGAGCTTTGAGGAGAGGATCGTCCAGGGCGTCGGCGCTGCGGTGTGCGCCACGCGGTGGCAGGATGGTGGGCTGGTTCTCGAGCCGACGGAAGCAGACATGGACGATATCGACCGCTCGGGCTTCGTCCGGGTGGCGGCGGACCGGCTCAAGGTGATGGCCGATGACCGCTCGGATCAGGAGCGGGCGCGCCTTGCTTCTCTCGCCTTGCGCCGATTGTACCTTGAGCATCTGCGGCAGGCAGGAGGCTCATGAAGATCCGCTCGATCAAACTCACAAATTTTCGCAAGTTCGTCGGCACTGTCGGCGTGGATGGAATCACCGATGGCGTCAATCTTCTCGTCGGCCAGAACG
The DNA here is from genome assembly GCA_027317055.1 of Betaproteobacteria bacterium. Lineage (GTDB taxonomy): Bacteria > Pseudomonadota > Gammaproteobacteria > Burkholderiales > SG8-39 > DAHVFK01. The sequence goes on from DAHVFK010000195.1 coordinate 3,738, forward strand.
AGGTCGGCAAATCGACGCTACTGGAGGCGATCAACGGTGTGATCTTCGAGAAGGCGAAGTCACAGACCGAGCGTGTAAGAAGCTTCCGACACTTCGTCAACGGCACAGTACCGGAGGTCGAACTGGCCTTCGATCTTGACGGTACGCGCTGGACCATCCTAAAGCGCTTCGCCGGCCAATCTGGGAAAGCGGTGCTGACCAGTTCAGATCACCGTCGCTTCGAAGACGAGGCGGCGGAGTTAGAGCTTCAGCGACTGCTTGAATTCGCGAGCCGCCGGGGCGGCGGCGAGCCTGGCATTTGGGGAACGCTCTGGGTGCGTCAGGGTAATTCGTTTGGCGATCCCAAGCTTGACGATGCCGGCCGCCGCACCTTGCAGGGCTGCATCGAAGCCCAAGTTGGTGTTGTCACAGGTGGGGAGAGGGGCCGGAGGATTCCGGTTGCGATCGACCAAGCGCTTGGAGAAATCCTGAGCGCGCGGGGACCACGCGGAAAGTTCAAGGATGCCAAAGATCGACTCGAAGAGGTGGGCGAACACGCCAACCAACTGGAGGAAAAGCGGCGCGAATATTTGAATACATGGACACACTTGCGCGCCAAAAGCGCGAGCGCAAGGAGCTTCAGGTCGATTGGAGCGAGGAGGACCATCGGCGCGAGATTGAGGAGGCACGGGCTCGCCGCACGGCGGCGGCCACTAAAGCTGCTGAGATTGAGGCGGCACGGAATGCGGCAAAGCTCGCAGAGGAGCGCGCGGCACGCGAATGGAAGGCAGTGACGGAGCGCGCAAAGCTTGCGCGAGAACTCGACCCGATCGAGGCCGAGATCAAGGGACTCACTACCGATATTGACCGGGCCGTGACCTACAAGAATGAGACCAGACTTCTGGTCGAGGCCTGCGAAAAGCGACTCGCCAAACTCCGCGAGCAGACGCGTCTTAGCGGTGAGCAGAGTCGGCGACTTGAGCGCATCCGTACCGCCGCCACTCTGCATACCGAGATCGCGCAGCATGAGGCGACGCTGGCAAAAGCGGCAGATCTACAGGCTGAGGTCGGCCGGCTCTCCGAGCTGATAGGTCAGGTCACCGCGACAGACGAGACCGTGTCGCGGATCGAAGCTGCCGATACAGAGCTTTCCGGCGCAAAGGCGGCGCTCAACGCGGTCGCGACCACGGTAACGCTCGCGATCGAGCCGGATGCATTGGGCCGGGTGCGTCTCGATGGTGTGCCGCTTGATGCGCCGACGATGTCTCTCGCTGTCGTCGCCAAAACATTGGTTGGCGTCGAAGGGATTGGAAATATCGCTGTCGAGCCACAGATACACGACCGCGACGCGATCCTTAAGCGCCTTCGTCTGGCCGAAAACGAAATCAGGGAGGCGCTGGAAGCTGCCCGTGCCGAAAACCTGACCGCCGCCCGCTACGCGCTGGCGCAGCGCCGTGAGTTGGAGCGGAAGCTCGCAGATGTTCGCCGTGAGATTGCGGGGCTTGCGCCGCGAGACCCGGCGACCAAGCTGGCGGCAGGTTTGGACGCCCGCCAGACTCGTGTGAGGGAATTGCAGGGCCGCCTCAAAACGGAATTAGAAGTGCTGGGCCTTTCCGCGCTGCCAACGACTGCGGAGATCGCGAAGGAAATTGCTGAGACTCATGACAGGGCCGAGCAACTGGCCGCTGACATTGGGACGGCCGAGGTGGCGGTGGAGGGACCAAAGGATGTGCTCGCCGAAGCGACCGCAACGTTGCAAGAGATGGAGCAACGCTTGGCCGGGCGGCGTGGCACTCTTGAGACGAAGCAAGCGGCTCTCGCTGCAGGCCGAGCCGAAGCCAGCGACGAAGAACTGTCGGCCCATGCTGATAAACTTACGCTCCTCGCCACCAAGCAACAGACCGCTCTAACGACACTAGAGAACAACCAGGGAGAAACGGTAGAAGCCATCGACGTGCGCATCAAGCGCCTTGAGGCTGCCGGGCGAAATCATCAGGATGCTGTTGCTGGGCTGAACAATGAAATCACGCGGCTCACGACGTTGATCGAGGCCAGCGAGGGTGCCGGCGTCGAAGAAGCACTTGAAGTTGAAAGAGCGGAGCAGGCCCGGCTTGAGGAGGCGGTGAAAGGCTACGAGGAGGAGACCGCTGTTCTTCAACTACTCCAGCAGACCCTGCGTGAGGCCGAACGAGAGGCCAAAGCTCTTTATCTGGCTCCAGTAGTGAGCCGCGTCGAGCCATACCTGAAGATGTTGCTGCCAGGCACAGATCTAGTGCTCGACGAGAACCTGAGCATAAGCGCCATTCAGCGCAACGGGACCGCCGAGGCGTTCGATCGCCTCAGCGACGGAACGCAGGAACAGCTTGTTGTGCTCACGCGTCTTGCCTTCGCGGAACTCTTGCTCGCGCAAGGCCGTCCGGCAACCGTCATCCTCGATGACGCTCTGGCTTTTAGTGATGACCTGCGCATCGAGCGAATGTTCGATATCCTGCTGCGCGCGGGGGAGAGTGTGCAGATCCTCGTGCTGACGTGCCGCAAGCGATTATTCGCCAGGCTGGGGGCGCCGGAGCTTACGATCAAGGAAATACATGTACCGACCTAAGAGGGGTGACGGTGGGAGTTTGCAGTCATGTCTAATCCGAGATACCCGCGCGGCTCCGAATGGAGGAGGTGGGACCTTCAGGTCCACACTCCTTTCTCAGCTCTGAACAATGGGTTTGGTAGCAACTTTGATCAATACGCAAAGCTCCTCCTAGAGAGGGCAGTAGAGAAAGGCATCGCCGCCATTGGCGTGACGGATTACTTTTCGATTGAGGCGTACAAGGCGGATTCAAAACGGTCGTCGCAACATAACGTTCCTAGCTCATCGAAGATACTGGTCCAAGGCTTCCGCGGGGGTCTTCCATCCAAGGGCTTTTCGCGGCCTTGAATTGAGGGTCATCGCCACCGCCGCGATGTCATCGGCACTATGTGCGCTGAGATCGGTTCCCTTTGGGAAGTATTGGCGTAGCA
>DAHVFK010000196.1 GCA_027317055.1 Betaproteobacteria bacterium
GGCGCGTACGCCGCAGCCCGCCGTGGGATTGCGGCTTTGGGGGCCTCGACGCGCGCATGCAGGATACCGCGGAAGGCTTCGGCCAGCCTGTTCGCCACGTTTTCGAGCCGTTCTTTCGCATCGAGCAATCCGTGCCCACACCCCTGGACGCCCGGCCGCGCTACCGGGAAGTGGTGGACGACCGGCTCTGGCACTGGCTCTACCTGCCGCTTGCGCGCGGGGTCGAGAAGCTGACCGCGCTGATCACGGTGCTGCAACGGGGGCGCATCTCGGTGTACCTGATGTACAGCTTCGCGACATTGCTCTTGCTGCTGTTTTTCGTACGATGATCGATCTGGCAGGCGTCGCGGCGCAGTTCACCGAGCTAATGCTCGCGATCCTGCTCGCGCCGCTGCTCACGGGATGGGTCAATCAGTGCCGCGCCTGGCTGCAGAACCGGAGCGCTCCGGGACTGTTGCAGCCCTACCGGACCCTGAACAAGCTGTTCCAGAAAGAAGTCGTGCTGGCGCACGGCGCCAGCCCGCTGTTCCGCATCGCACCGTACCTGATCTTCGGCAGCCTCGCGCTCGCCGCGGCGATCGTGCCGACGCTGGACATCGATCTGCCGCTTAACGCTGCGGCGGACGCGATCGCGCTCGTCGGCCTGCTGGCGCTGGCAAGACTGTTCGTCTCGCTCGCCGGGATGGACATCGGAACCGCGTTCGGCTCGCTCGGGGCGCGGCGCGAGATGATGGTCGGCTTCCTTGCCGAGCCGGCGCTGCTGATGGTTCTATTTACCGCCTCGCTGATCTCGGGCTCGACCTCGCTCTCGACCATCGTGCACACGCTCGCGCACAAGGAATTCGTGATCTACCCGAGCATGGCTTTCGCCGGCGTCGCGTTCACGATGGTGTCGCTGGCCGAGAACGCGCGCATCCCGATCGACAACCCGGCCACCCACCTCGAGCTGACGATGATCCACGAGGCGATGGTGCTCGAGTATTCGGGGCGCCACCTGGCGATGATCGAGTGGGCCGCCAGTCTGAAGCTGTTCGTGTATTCGTGCATGGGGCTGGCGCTGTTCTTCCCCTTCGGCATCGCCGAGAGCGGCGACTGGCTCGGCATCGTTCTGGCCCTTCCCGCGCTGCTGCTCAAGCTCGCGGTCGGTGGCGCGGCACTCGCCCTGATCGAGATGCTGAGCGCCAAGATGCGCATCTTCCGGGCACCCGAATTCCTCGGCAGCGCGTTCCTGTTCGCGGTGCTCGCGATGCTGGTGCACGTCCTGCTGGAGAGCTGAGATGCTCACGCACTACGGTCCCCAGCTGGTGAACCTGTTCGCGGCGGTGCTGCTTTTGCTTGCCTTCGCCATGCTGTCCCAGCGCAGAATGCTCTCGCTGATCAACCTGTTCGCAGCGCAGGGCTTCGTGCTGTTCCTGACCACCAGCTTGGTGGCGGCTCTCACTGGACAGCACCACTTGTACTGGTCGGCGCTGCTGACGCTGGCATTGAAGGTGATCCTCCTGCCCTGGATCCTGCATCGCCTGATCCGCAAGCTGAACATCAAGTGGGACGTCGAGACGCTGATCAATATCCCGACCACGATGCTGGTGGGCATCGTTCTGGTGGTGCTCGCGTTCAATCTCGCGCTGCCGATCTCCCAGCTCGCCGGCACGGTCACGCGCTCGACGCTCGGTATCGCGCTCGCCAGCGTGCTGCTCTCGTTTCTGATGATGATCACGCGTTCGAAGGCGATACCACAGGTGATCGGCTTTCTCGCGATGGAGAACGGCCTGTTCTTCGCCGCCACCGGCGCGGTCTACGGGATGCCCATGGTGGTCGAGCTGGGCGTCGCGCTCGACGTCCTGGTCGGCGCGCTGATTCTGGGCATCTTCATCTTCCAGATCCGCGAGCGCTTCGACTCCCTCGACACCCGCCACCTGGAGAGGCTGAAGGAACTCTGATGATCGAGATGCTCGCGCTCCTGGCCTCGCCGCTCGCAGGCGCTCTCGTGCTGGCGCTGTACGGCCATCGCGAACGCGCAGCTGAAGTCAACGCGTTTTTCAGTATCGTCACTTTCGGCGCCGCCGCCGCGCTCACTGGGCGCATCGTCGCGCACGGGCCGCTGCGCGTGTTGCACGAGCAGTTTTTCGTCGACTCCCTGAACGTCTTTCTGGTCGCGCTGACGGCCTTCATCGGCATGACCACGGCGCTGTTCTCGCGCCCCTACATGCGCATCGAGCGCGACCACGGGCGGGTTTCGGCTGCCGGACTGCGCCTGTACCACAGCATGTACCAGATGTTCAGCTTCACCATGCTGCTGGTGCTGACCACTAACAACCTCGGCATCATGTGGGTGGCGATGGAGGCCGCCACGCTGACCACGGTGCTGCTGGTCGCGCTCTACCGCACTCCCGCCTCGCTCGAGGCGGCCTGGAAGTATTTCATCCTGTGCGGCGTGGGCATCGCGCAGGCGCTGTTCGGAACCATCCTGGTGTATTTCGCGGCCGAGCGGGTCCTGGGCCCCGGCGTCGGCTCCCTCTTGTGGACCCATCTCGACGCGGTGAAGGCCAGTCTCGAGCCGACCGTCATGTCGATTGCGTTCGTGTTCCTGCTGGTCGGCTACGGGACCAAGGTCGGCCTGGTTCCGCTGCACAACTGGCTGCCAGACGCCCACGCCGAAGGCCCCACGCCGGTGTCGGCGGTGCTCTCCGGGCTGCTGCTGAACGTCGCGTTGTACGCCCTGATCCGCTGCAAGGTAATCGCCGACGGGTCGCTGCATCAGGCCGGCGGCCTGCCGTTCGCCAGCTCGCTGATGATGGGCTTCGGCCTGCTGTCGGTTGTGGTGGGCGCGTTCTTTCTCTCCCGCCAGCGCGATATCAAGCGTATGTTCGCCTACTCCTCGATCGAGCATATGGGCTTGATCGCCTTTGCGTTCGGCATGGGGGGCCCTGTGGCGAGCTTCGCCGGGCTGCTGCACATGACGATGCATTCGCTTACCAAGAGCGCGATCTTCTTCGCCGTCGGTCATGCCACCCAGAAGACCGGCACTCAGCTGATGGAGAACATCCGCGGCCTGATGCGGGTCAGCCCCACCGTCGGCTGGGGACTGATGCTGGGCACACTCGCGATCCTCGGCATGCCGCCGTTTGGCGTGTTCGCGAGCGAGTTCCTGATCCTCACCCAGGCGATCGCGTTGCGCCCCTGGGCCGCCCCGATCCTGCTCGGCGCGCTCGGCATCGCGTTTGCGGCCATCTTCGGCAAGGTGCAGCCGATGGTCTTCGGCGACACCACCGCCAAGCGGCTGCCCCATCCGCCGGCGCTGCTGCCCGTATTCGCGCACCTGGGCATTGTGCTGCTGCTCGGGCTTTACATGCCGCCCTATCTCGCCGCCTGGTACCGCCAGGCCGCGCGCCTGATCGGATAGCCGTGGCACCCGAGCTTCCCGGAGTCCAGTTCGAGCCGCTAGCGGGGAGCGTAGCCGCCTGGCGGGCGGCCGTGGACGCGCAACAGTGGTTGCGCGCCGGCGAGGATATCGCCGACCGGGGCGGCCGCCTGGCGGCGCTGTGGGCGAGCGACGACACCGATCGCGGCGCGGGATTGTGCGTGCGTGCCCTGCTTGTCTCTTTCGAGGGGCTGATATGCCTCGAGCTTCGCATGCCGGAGCGCGACGCGAGCTTCCCGGATCTGTCGCAGAGTTTTCCCTGCGCGGACCGTATGCAACGGGCGGTCCACGACCTGTGCGGCGCGCGGGCGCTCACGCCCGACGGAGATGCGGCGGATCCCCGTCCGTGGCTGCGCCACGGCGCCTGGCCGGAGGACATTTTCCCGCTGCGCCGGAACGTCGCCGCGAGCGCACGCTGGCCGGCGCAGCCGGATGCATACCGGTTCGTTACGGTCGAAGGCGACGGCGTGCACGAAATACCGGTTGGCCCGGTGCACGCGGGCACCATCGAGCCCGGTCACTTCCGCTTTTCGGTTGTAGGCGAGCGCGTGCTGCGACTCGAGGAAAGGCTCGGCTACACGCACAAGGGCATCGAGAAGCGCTTCGAGCAGATGTCTCTCGCCGATGCGATCCGCCTCGCCGGCCGCGTCTCGGGAGACAGCACGGTCGCGTACGCCTGGGCCTATGCCATGGCGCTGGAGTCGATCAGCGGCGCGCAGGTGAGCGAGCGAGCGCTGCGCCTGCGGGCGCTGCTGCTCGAGCGCGAGCGCATCGCCAATCACCTGGGCGACCTCGGCTATCTCGGCAACGACGCCGGACTGGCGTTCGGCCTGGCGCAATTCTCCCGGCTCAAGGAGGACGTCCTGCGCCTGAACGCGCGCCTGTTCGGCCACCGCTACCTCATGGACCGGATCGTGCCCGGCGGGGTCGCGCTGGACGTCGACCCCGCCGCCATCGCCGTGCTGCTGGACGAGGCGGACCGGATCGAACGTGAGGTTCGCGCGCTGCGCGCGATCTACGACGACCACGCGGGCCTGCAGGACCGGTTCATGACCTGCGGCCGGCTTGCGCCGGATACCGCCGTGCGCCTGGGCGTGGTCGGACTGGCGGCGCGCGCCTGCGGCATCGCGCTTGACGCCCGTGCCCACCCGGGCTACGCGCCCTACACCGAGCTTCAGCCCAAAGTCATCACCGAGCGCGCGGGGGACGTGGCGGCGCGGGTCAACGTGCGCTTCGAGGAGCTGTTCGAATCGCTACGGCTCGAGCGCCGCATCTTGCGCCACCTGCCGGCGGGCGAGCGCGTGGCGCCTCTTGCCGTCGCTCCCGAGGGCGGATTCGGCTTCGGCTGGGTCGAAGGCTGGCGCGGCGAGGTGTTCGTCGCGCTCGAGGCGGGCGCCGCAGGCACGGTGAGGCGCTGCCACCCACACGATCCCTCGTGGCAGAACTGGCCGGCGCTCGAGCACGCGATACTCGGCAACATCGTTCCCGACTTTCCCTTGATCAACAAGTCGTTCAACCTTTCCTACGCCGGACAGGACCTCTGAGGATGCATAAGCTGCTGCGACAGATCGTGAAAGTCGGCATCAGGACCGAGGCCCCGCCGCAGGCGGACGACTCACTGCGGCAGATCACGGACCGCCTGAACCAGGAGGTGCTGCGCCTGCTGGGCCGTGCGCTCGCGATCCGCCACGTCGATGCAGGATCGTGCAACGGGTGCGAGCTCGAGATTCACGCCCTCGCCAACCCCTACTACAACATCGAAGGCCTAGGAATCCGCTTCGTCGCAAGCCCGCGGCACGCCGACATGCTGATGGTGACCGGCCCGGTCTCGCGCAATATGGAGCAGGCGCTGCGCCGCACCTACGAGGCGACTCCCGAGCCCAAGCTGGTACTGGCGATCGGCGATTGCGGCTGCAGCGGCGGCATCTTCGGCGACGGTTACGCCAGCTGCGGGCGCGTCGCAAGCGTGATTCCGGTCGACGTCGCGGTGCCCGGCTGCCCGCCGCCGCCGGCGGCGATCATGCAGGGCATCCTGACCGCCGTGCGGGCGCCCGCTCAGGGCTTCAGGTAAGCGTATCCCTCGCGCTGCTGCAGCCGGGTAACCTCCGCTACGCCGGAGGGAACGAACGTTGCGTAATCGATGATCGGCTGTTTGGAGAGCCTGCGCTCGTGCAGCGTGATCTCGCAGACCTCGAACCGCACTCCGCCCAGCGCAAGGCGCTAGACGATGTCTTCGTACATGTAATCGGCCGCGGCCTCAACGCCCGCCGCAGCTGGCCGGCATCGCGATATTGGGGTAGCCGTGGCAGCGCCAACTCACCTTGCCGCCCGCGAGCACCGGCGTGAGTCCGATCTCGAGCGCGTTCTTCGCGTTCCAGCCGTGGATGGAGCCGTTGTCCTGGATCACCCACTTGAATTCGCCGTGCTTCGCATCCGATGTCGGCGCCAGCTTAAGCCCCTTGCCGGCCCCTGCAAGACTACCCGCCTTTTCCGCCGCCGCGGCGACCTGCTGCTGCGCAGGCGCGGCGCCGGCGATCAGCGCCTGAGCCGCCCCTTTCGTTTCCGAGCTTTCCATCTGCGGCAGCACGACCGCCACCACGATGAACCCTACTAGAGCCAGTCCCGCCACGATCAACAACAGGATTCGCATCGCCTCCCCCTGGATTCTTGCCACGATCCCTTCAACGCGACTGTATCACGTGCAAAAAGGGCCTACACGCGCCGGGGCGAAGGCGCGAGAATCCGCCCGATGATCACGCGTCACCTGCTTATCGAGGGACTGGTGCAGGGCGTCGGCTACCGCGCTGCAATGCGGGCCGAAGCTGAGCGGCTCGGGGTAACTGGCTGGGTTCGCAACCGCGCGGACGGAAGCGTCGAGGCGGTCGCCCAGGGCCCGGTCGAGCGGCTCGAGCGCCTCATCGCCTGGGCACGCCGCGGGCCCCCGGCCGCCCGCGTCAGCGCGGTGCAGGTCGCCGTAGCCGAGCACGAGCACCGCTTCGCCCGATTTGAGCAGCTGCGCACGGCATGACACGCTCAAGGCGTCTTGCGACGCTTGAGCGCATTCACGACCGAGAACTGCCAGGGCCGGCAAGCGACCAGCAGCGCCATTCCGATGCGCTTGTCGGGCGGACCGGAAGCGTCCAGATCGGCGAATTCATTGCATTCGGCAACCACGCGCTCCAGCCTGCGCTTGAGCACGGCCGCCGATTCTGCAGACATCTCCCGCGACTCGAAGCGAAGCAACTGGAGCGGTGCATCGAAGCGAG
>DAHVFK010000197.1 GCA_027317055.1 Betaproteobacteria bacterium
TTTGATGACCGTGGGCAACTCAGATAGCAGAACGCGGGCGGAATTGACCGCTTCCTGATTCGGCTTGCCCATTTGATCCATCGCAGTCATGACGTGGGCGATCGCCGCGCCGGCGGCAACCGCGGCGACCTCGCCAGCAGCCGGGCGGCGCGCTACGGTTTCCGATTCACCGGCCTGATGTTCATCCCGATCCGCGTCGGCCCGGTCGGAGGAATCGAACTTGCCGTCCCACTGCGGATCAATGCGCAGAATGCGCTCCGCCAGCGGCGGGTGCGTGGCCGACAAGCCTTGCATGAAGCCCGCGACTCCCTGCGCGAAAAAGGCATGGCTGACTTCGGGCGCGCCGGGATTCTCTACTTTGGAACCGGACTCCAGCCCCCCGATTCTCTTCAGCGCGCCCGCGATGCCGTCCGGGTTGCGCGTGAACTGGACCGCCGAGGCGTCCGCGAGGAATTCCCGCTGCCGGCCTACCGCGGCCTTTATCAGGCCGCCGAAGAACGTGCCGGCAAAGCCGATGACGATCAGCCCGATCGCCAGCGCCAGCATCGCCGCCGCGCCTTGATTATTGCTGCGCCGGCCGCGCGAGAACGACGCCGAATACAGCAGGTAATAGCCGAGAATGCCGAGAATGAGGATGCCATTCAGCACGCCCATCAAGCGAAGGTTGAGCCGCATGTCGCCATTGAAGATATGGCTGAACTCGTGCGCGATGACGCCTTGCAGCTGGTCGCGGCTCAAATGATCGATAGCCCCCTGGGTAACTCCGATGATCGCATCGCGCGGCGACAATCCCGCCGCAAAGGCGTTGATGCCCCGTTCTTCGCCAAGCAGGTAGACCGGCGGCGCAGGCGTGCCCGAAGCGATGGCCATCTCCTGCACCACGTTCAGCAGCTTGCGTTGATTCGGGTCTCGCGTATCCTGCGGAATCAGTTGCCCGCCCAGCGACTCCGCGACCACCTTGCCGCCCCCCGACAGGGCCAGCATCTTGTACAGGCTGCCGGCCAGCACCACGACCCCGACACCGGCGCTGACGGCGGCGAAAGTGCGCCAATCCATCTGCCGGAGAAATGTCCCGCCATCGCGCAACTGCTGACTATCGATAAAGCCGAACACGATCATGACCAGCAGATTCGTCATGACGATCAAGGTCACCACGGCCAGAACGAACAGGACCACGAGCAGAGCCGTGTGCTTACGCACACGGTCTTGCGATTCAAAGAAATTCATGGCTTGAGCGCGAGGGCGAACAACCGCGGTCAGAACGAGACTTTCGGCGCAGCCTGGATGGCCGCGCTGTCTTCAAATTCGAGCAAGGCCGCGTCCTTTGCGTGGCCAAACATCGGGGCGAAGAAAGCCGGCGGGAACGACTGCTTATAGGTGTTATAGGCCATCACCTCGTCGTTGAAGGCCTGGCGCGCGAAGGAAACCTTGTTTTCAGTGGACGTCAGCTCCTCGCTCAACTGCATCATGTTCTGACTGGCCTTGAGATCCGGATAGGCTTCCATCACCATTTTCATGTTCATCAAGGCGCCGGACAGCTTGCCCTCGGCGCCCATCAATGCCGTCATCGCCCCCGGGTCGCCCGGAGCCGCCGCTGCATTGGACAACGTGCTCGATGCCTCGTTGCGCGCCGCGACCACCGATTCAAGCGTTTGCCGTTCGTGCTTGATGTAACCCTTGGCGGTCTCGACCAGATTTGGAATCAGGTCGTAGCGGCGCTTCAGTTGTACTTCGATCTGCGCGAAAGCATTCTTGTATCGATTCTTCAGCGCGACCAATTTATTGAAGATCGCGACCACATAAAAAGCCGCCAGCGCAATGACGACCAAGATGACGATGACTATAAGAAGAGGGGTACTCATTTTTATCCCTTGTCGTAGTGCCCTGTTATGTCGAGATATGTTCCGGAATGGCCTGCGCGACTGGCGACCTTACGGCCGCTCAGCAGCCGCGACGCCTGCGCGGGCGCTGCTCCGCGGCCGCCGCAACGGGATGCCCGGCGACCTTCTGCGCGTAGTCCTGCGGCGCCGTCTCGAAACGGTCGCGGTTCTCCTTGGAGGCGAAGTAGTAGATCTTGTCCTGGTAGAGCGAGGTCACCGCCTGCGCGGTGCGCACCGCCTCTCCGCTCACGGCATCGACTGCCGCTTCCGGTGCGCTTGCCGTCGTCCGGCTGTCGGCGTAATTGCCGTTTCGGCTCTCACCGCCCGCGGCGCCTGCGCCGTGCCCCATTCCCATCACGCCTCCGTGGCCGGCGCCATGCCCGCCGAGATTGCCGCGAAAGTAGTAATACGCCACGCCGATCCCGATCACGACCCAAATCCAGTTCTGTGTCAGCCAGTCCATGTCAGCTCTCCTTGTCTAAAGACTCAATGCGTGCGCGGTAGCGCCACGCTCGACCGCTCCGGCGCGCGGCCTCGTTAAGCAATTCCGCGAGGACGCCCGGATCGAAAACGTAGTTCCCCATCGATGCGTAGGCGTGGCTCGGCCGCTCCGGGATCGGCGCCGGCCGCTTGGGCTTTTCCTGGAACTCGCGGATGCGGCCGTCGGCGTGCGTCGCGATGATGCCGAAATGCGAGGCCCACTCGAGGGGGACCGGGACCGCGGCGACGCTCGCGTCCGCCTTGCTCTGCCCGTGAGCCTCCACCATCTGCCGGACGTCCATGCGGTACACGTGATCGGCCGCGAACACCGCCACCAAGTCCGGCGCGTGGCGCTCGCACAGGTGCAGATTCTTGTGAACTGCATCGGCGGTGCCGTGAAAGGGGCTGCGCGCCGAGTCGGGCCCCGGCAGCACCACGTGCACGAAGCGTCCCGGACCGCGCAGCGCCGGCGCCCAGGCCGCTCGGACATGCTCGATCAGCGACTGCGGCTTGTATTGCGCCAGCACGTAGATCGACGTGATGCCCGAGTTGACCAGGTTGCTCAGCACGAAATCCACGATCCGGTACCCGTTGGCGAAGGGAAGCGCCGGCTTGGCGTGGTTCGCGGTGAGCGGGTGCAGGCGCGAGCCTTCGCCGCCCGCCAGCACCAGCGCGAGGATTTTCATGTTGGCCTCCTTCGAATGACTGCGGGCATTTGCAAACTCTTGGGCCTCCCATGGCGGGAAGGTCAAGTCCGGCCGCAAACGCTTGCTTGCTCGCTCCTTTGGTCGATGAACGCCCGCGCTGCGGCAAGCGTGCAACTTTCGAGCGCCACTCAAGTCAAGCGGCTGCCAGCTGACGATATGGGCCTTGCCGCGATTGCTACGCTTGCCGCATACAGGATCAGCAATCACAACGACCTCGCTTTCCCCTCGCATTACACTCCCTTCCGTTTACAGCCAACAGCCGCGTGTAACTTCAAGGTCAATGCGGCCGCCGCCTGATTTGTGATCCAAGTCAAATTTGCAGCCTAGCGGCGCGGTAAGATTTCGACAACCTATGAGCGAAACGTTCGCGCATTCCGGCGCCTGGGGCATCGCGGCGATCATGATCGTCGTGGTCTCGTGGCTCTATTACCGCACCCTCGCGCCGAAGGCATGGCGCGAATGGGCGGTCTCGGGTCTGGTGCAGGCGTTCTTCATCTCGCTCTACGCGGAGATGTACGGCTTCCCGCTGACCATCTACCTATTGGTGCGGTTCTCGGGCCTGGACCGCAGCTACCTCAGCGCCAATCTGTGGTCGACGCTGCTCGGCGTCGGCGAAACCGGAATGATGGTCTCGATGCTGCTGGGCTACGCGCTGGCGTTCTTCGGCCTGGTAATCCTGATCGAGGGCTGGCGCGAACTCTACCGCGCGCACCGCGACCAACGCCTCGCGACCGGCGGGCACTATGCGTTCGTGAGGCATCCCCAGTACACCGGCCTGCTCCTCGCCCTGTTCGGGGAAGGGGTCGTTCACTGGCCGACGATTTTCTCCGCCGTCCTGTTCCCCGCGATCGCGCTCGCCTATGCGCTGCTCGCGCGGAGCGAGGAAAAGCGCATGCTCGAGCGCTTCGGCGGCGAATTCGACGCCTACCGGCAGCGGGTGCCGATGTTCGTGCCGCGCCGGGGGCAGTGGCGGAAGTTCGCCACCACGCGCCGCCCGGTGGGAAACGGGCCGGATGCTCTCCGCTGAGGCGGCTATTCCGTGCTTGACCTTCCCATGGTGGGAATCCCTATCCTATGTATTGAGTAATCCAAGGAGGCAGTATGGAACCGCAACTCAAGCCAATTGCCGGGAACAGGCACGACGTGCAACCCGGATTCGCCTACGACGCGGCCGTCGCGCCCGAGGCGCAGCGGGTCATGCGCAATACCTATCTCCTGCTCGCGTTGACGATGGTGCCGACGCTGATCGGCGCGTTCGCCGGCATGGCGACGAGCGGATTCGTGCTGCAGTATCCGCTTGCCAGCACGCTGGTGATGCTGGCCGGCGTCATCGGCTTGCAGTACGGCATCGCGGCCAATCGCAACAACGGCCTCGGCGTCGCGTTGCTGCTTCTCATGACGGGAATCCTGGGGTGGTGGCTCGGGCCGATTCTCAACATGGCGCTGAAGCTCTCGAACGGCATGCAGCTGGTCGGCTACGCCGCGGTGGGCACCGGCGTGATCTTCTTCGCCATGGGCGCGTTCGCGAGCACCACCAAGCGCGATTTCAGCTTCATGGGCAAGTTCCTGTTCGTCGGGATGATCGCGTTACTGGTCGCCATGGTGGCGAACATTTTCCTGCAGATCCCGGCGCTTGCGCTCACCATTTCTACGCTGGTGATCGTCGTATTCTCGCTCTTTCTGCTCTACGACCTGAACCGGATCGTGCGCGGCGGCGAGACCAACTACGTCATGGCCGCGACCGGGGTGTACATGAGCCTGTACAACATCTTCGTCAATCTGCTGATCCTCTTGATGGCGCTGGCGGGCGGCGGCCGGCGCTAGGGCGGCAGCTCGGTTCCGGGCCGGAGCTCATCGCTCAGGCCCACCGCCCTTGAAGCGCGCCTTGCGCAGCAGGCTCTCGTACTGGTGCGACATGATGTAGGCCTGCACCTGCGCCATGAAGTCCATGGTGACCACGACGATGATCAGCAGCGACGTCCCGCCGAAGTAAAACGGCACGTTCCACTTCAGGATCAGGAATTCCGGCAGCAGGGCCACCAGCGTTACGTAGAGCGCGCCGACCAGCGTGAGACGGGTCAGAATGCGCTCCAGATAGCGCGCGGTCTGATCACCCGGCCTGATTCCCGGAACGAAGGCGCCCGACTTCTTGAGGTTGTCCGCCGTCTCCTTCGGGCTGTATTGCAGCGCAGTATAAAAGAAGCAGAAGAATACGATCAGCACGGCGTAGAGGAGGACGTAGATCGGCTGTCCGGGGGTCAGCGTCCCGGCGATGTCGCGCAGCCAGGTGAATCCTTCGGCCGCGCCGAACCAGCCGAGTAGCGTCGCCGGAAACAGAATCAGCGAGCTGGCGAAGATGAGCGGTATCACGCCCGACATGTTGAGCTTGAACGGCAGATGCGAGCTCTGTCCGCCGTAGACGCGGTTGCCGACCTGCCGCTTGGCATAGTTGACCAGTATCTTGCGCTGGCCGCGCTCGACGAAACAGACGAACGCGGTCACCACTACCACCGCAAGCGCGATCAACAACGCGGTCAGCGGATGCATCGCCCCGGTGCGCACCAGCTCGAGCGTTCCGGCCACCGCGTTCGGCAGGCCGGCCGCGATGCCGGCGAAAATGATGATCGAGATGCCGTTGCCGAGCCCCCGCTCAGTGATCTGCTCGCCGAGCCACATCAGAAACATGGTGCCGGTTACGAGCGTCGTCACGGCGGTGACGCGGAACATCAGGCCCGGATCCAGCACCAGGCCCGGCTGGGACTCAAGCGCGATCGAGATCCCCGTCGCCTGGAACAGCGAGAGGAAGACTGTGCCGTACCTGGTGTACTGCGTGATCTTTCGGCGCCCCGACTCGCCTTCCTTGCGCAGCGCCTCGAGCTGCGGCGAGACCGAGCTCATCAGCTGCATGATGATCGAGGCCGAGATGTACGGCAGGATCCCGAGGGCGAAGATGGTGAAGCGGCGCAGCGCCCCGCCGGAGAACATGTTGAACATGCCCAGTATCCCGCCCTGCTGGCCGCGAAACAGCTCGGCCAGCGCTGTGGGGTCTATTCCCGGCACCGGGATGTGCGCCCCGACGCGGAACACGATCAGCGCGCCGAGCAGGAAGAACAGGCGCCGCTTCAGGTCGCCGTAACGCCCAGTCTTGCCCGCGTTGGGGAGTGCTGTGGCCATAGAGCATTGTGCTCACGAGGGCGAGCGAACGTCGATACGATACAAGTCAATCGACCGGCTCGCGCCGGGCGGCGCAGGCTGGCGCCGTCAGTGATGATGGACGTGGGTGCCGGTCGCCGGCTCGGCCGCGAGCGCCCCGACCACGTACGTGTCCCACCCCGCCTCGCCGCCGGCGGTCAGCCGCCGCAGCAGCCGCCGCTTTTCCGGGTCGCCGCGGGCGCCTTCGTGCCCGCCGGCGAGGCCGGATACCCCGCCCCGGCGAGCGCCCTGCTCACAGCATCGGCGGAGCTTCGGCCGGCGTCGATGCGGACCCGCCTGGCCTCGAGGTCGACCTGGACATCCGCCTCCGGGTCGACCGATTTCACCGCCTGCGTCACCGCGCTCACGCAGTGGCCGCAGGTCATACTCTCCACGCTCAGTTCGATCATGT
>DAHVFK010000198.1 GCA_027317055.1 Betaproteobacteria bacterium
GTCGGACGTGAGCAGGTTGCGCGCGGACCTCGCGTCCCTGAAGGGCAGCACCATCGTGAACGACGTGCCGTCGCGCTCCACGAGCTCGCGCTCGCAGACGAACGCCTCGCGATCGCGATAGAGCCGGACCTTGAGAACCTCGCTGCCGAGCGTCCTACTGAACTCGCTGAGCAGCGCCCTCGCTTTTCGCTTCCTGCGCTTTGCCATCGGGAGGGGCTCCGCAATGTTCGCAAAACAAAGCCGCCAACGCCTCGGGCGCCGGCATTTCCCCCCACGTAAACACGCTCTCCCCGCCGCAGGCGAGGCACTCGCGCGCCAAGTATACGAAGCGCTTGTTGCAGGCTGGATTTTCGCAGCGCATCGTGTCCGCGCGCCCGCTGTCGAGGCATTCCCAGTCGTCGGCGTGCTCGTGCCGGCAGAACGGGCAGATCAGCGTCAGCATCTTCAGGACCTCGAAGAGACTCGGGCGGACCAAAACACAGTACCGCTCTGCCGCTCCGCCTGCAAGACCTCCGGTCGGCACCCGTCGCGGTGTCTGTCGTGAGGATGACGAGCGGGACTCCTTCTTGAAGTGCTGGTGTGTCCGCTAATGTCCACCAAGGTCTACCAAGACGTGGTCCGTTCCGTGCCTTCTCGCCTGCGCATCCGGGCAAGCCCCCAAGGCATTCAGGGGTAATTGCCGGCAGATCCCGGCGTCGCGCCGCGATGGCTCTCTACGTTTCCGCCGCGCCACGACCCATGGATATGCGTACACTATAGGCTTCGGCGGGCAATCGCTGCCGCCGTTCGCCGCGTCCTTCGAACAGGAGGAAGAAATGTCGTCTTACGTCGAGCGCAACCTCATGCACGGCGAGACCGTGCTCTACCGCGCGAAGGTCAGCCCCTGGGGTCTTGCGCCGCTGTTCATCCTGGGCCTGCTACTGATCCCCGCCGTCGGTCTCGGGCTGGTGTTTTTCCTGTGGGCGTGGGTGATCTACGCGACGACCGAGTTCGCCCTCACCGACAAACGTGTCATTGCCAAGACCGGGCTGATCGCCCGACGCACGGTCGAAATGTTTCTCGACAAGGTCGAAAGCCTCAACGTGAACCAGGGCATCATCGGGCGAGTGCTGGACTACGGCACGGTGACTATCGTCGGCACCGGGGCCACCAAGGAACCGATCCGCAGCGTTTCGGCACCGCTGACCCTCCGCAGGCATTTCATGGAAGCCGCGGACGGGTACCGGCGCAGAGGATGAGCGGCCGGGGCGTGCCTTTGGCGCGCCCTTCCTTCGCTGCCGCGAGCTCAGGCGGCGTGCGGTTCGGGCGGCGGAAATGACGCAAGCGGAGAAACCCACTTCGCAGCCATCCAAACCCTTGAAGGCACAACCTGCGAGGGAGTGCTCGCGCTCGTAACCGTTCCAGGTGAAAAAGGTGCTCCGGCAAGAGAGCATGCCCGCCGCGTGGCGAGTCCACCTGAGCGGCAGGAAGCAGCCAGTGGCGGACAACTGCCTCCCGAACGCACCTACCTACGACTGCTTCACTTGTTGGCTCTCGCGCGCGACGCCCTGCTGCGCAAATTGCTTGGAGAGCAATTGTGCAAAATGCTTAGACAGGCTTAGGCCCTGCCCCTGATAGTTAGATCCAACGCCCCCATATAGCATGTCAGGGCGCGCCGCCATGCGTTCATATCGAAGCCATCCCACCGTCTGACCGTGCTCCAGCAAGAACGGCACCTCATGCGACCGCACTTCTAACACCCCGCGACTACTACCCGCGCGCTTCGTGTTCACATCCCAGCCAAACCCAGGGTCAAAGAAGCCTGCGTAGTGGACCCTAAATTCCCCCGCTCGAGTGTCGTAGGGCATCATTTCTGCGGCGTAGTCAGGTGGTACGGCAATCGCCTCCTTCGTCATCAGAATATAAAACTCATCCGGGACAAGAATGAGCGGAGACGATTTGTGAAACATAATCGGCTCCCAGAACTCCAATGGATCGTAATTCCGCCTATCAAGGTCAATCCGTTTCGCGTACTTCTTAGCACGGTAGCCGAGTACTTCGCCCTCTGTACGCGAGCCCTCGAGGTCCACCGTAAACGGTAAAACACCGCGCTTTCGGTCAGCCGGCACAAAGTCGACGATCTGGCCTTCGTCCAACAGTTGATTCCAATCCGACGCCGGGATCGCTTTTGCACCCTCCCCACGCGTACGACTGAATCGCAATTGATTTAGACGTGTGCCAGTCCGAACAACGACGCTGAAGCTTCGCGGAGCCACTTCTAGGTAAAGTCCCCCTCTGTAGCGCTCCTCTAGCTGATCAAAGTGCGTCGCCCTATCCGCAAGGAGTCGCGTGAGAATGTCGAGGCGCCCCGTAGAACTTTTAGGGTTGGAAAACGCCATTAATTCACTCGTCCTCAAATTGACAGTCTCAAGAAGAGGAATTACGTAGATTCTCCCTTTTTCCAGTACGTTGCCCTTACTGAGATCCAGCTTGAACAATTCCGCATCGGGGTCTAAGCGCCTCAACTTCTCCTGTACGGTCAAATCCTTGCCGGGAAGAAAGCTCGTATCTACCGGATAGGCGAAGTCCCCAAGCCGGAGATCAATGCTGGCGGGTTGAATTTGATCAGGTTCGATCGGCTTAAGCAGCGACCCGACTATGTCGCCGGCCTGCACCATCTCCCTAATCGCTTGACTGGGAAGAATCCCGGTGAACTCATCGGCACGAGCTGGCGCGCTCGGCAGTGCACTCTTGGAGACAACGTGATTCATCGCTTGCCTCGTGATTGCGATTCCTGGTGCTTACGAATTAGCTCACCCTCACGCCATTTCACGCTGCATTCGAACGAACAGAACACTCCGTCCTCGAAGCGCCCAGTACCATACTTCGTAACTGTAAGTTGACGGCACACAGGGCACACCCCTCTTTTCAGGCACTGCATCAGGTAGTTTCTTTCCTGCTCGGCCACGTGACGTTCCCCATACCAATTGTACCGTGCCACGGTGCGTAGGCCGGCCCGCCGCGGTACTGGCTGGCAGTGCATGAGTGTGTATCGCCGTGCGCATTCGTTTAAGTTTGCCGCAAATCAAATGCAAACCACGGGCAGTGTCCGCTCTGGATCGCTTCCTGCCTTGTCGAAAACCGGTCAGGAATCGTCACACGCGTGAACTGTACGGACATCTGCTTCTCGGCCTGAGCCGCCGGCGGCCTTGCCTCGGTTGAACGACCGGTTGAGCACAGGTAGCCGACGTTGACGTGGTACGCTGAACCAATGGCGGCTTTTGTCACTGGGAACGGACGGCATTCGACCCAAAGCGGGGCTGAAAAGAATCAGGGGGCAGGATCAGGTGCAGATCCGGCAGTTAAAGGTGCGCAACTTCCGAGGAATCGGCGTCCTTGACTGGAAGCCAGGCCAGCCGTTCTGCTGCCTGATCGGATCCGGCGACACCGGCAAGTCCACCATTCTTGACGCGATGGAGGCCGCCCTGTCCTCGCGGTGGTTCTCGTTTGCCGAATCGGATTTTTTCCGATGCAGCACGGACAACCCGATCAGCATCGAAGCAACTGTCGGCGAGCTTTCGCGCGCGCTGAAATCCGATGAAAAGTTCGGACTCTACATCCGGGGGTGGACGGCCGCGAGTGAGCTGATCGACGAACCAGAAGATGGTGATGAGCCGGTTCTGACGGTAAGACTGACTGTCGATGCGTCGCTTGAGCCAGTATGGGAAATCATCTGTGATCGCATTCCCGACCCGCGCACTCTTTCAAACCGGGATCGCGCACTGTTCGGCCTGGTCCGCCTCGCGGGGGACGACGCGCGCCACCTGTCTTGGGGTCAAGGTTCGGTGCTCTCACGGCTGACCGACGACAACGATGAAGCAGCGGCAAGCCTGGCCAAGGCCTATCGCGCTGCGCGCGAAAGCGCGAAGCTGAATGAGATCGAAGCACTGGCGAAGGTTGCCTCAGCTGCCGAGAAATACGCGAAGGGTCTTGGCGCCTATGTTGAAGGCGGCTATGAAGCAGGTCTGGAACTTGGGCGCGCCGGACTCTCCGCTGGCGCGATAACCCTGCACGACGATGGTGTTCCTCTCCGTCTTGCGGGGCTCGGCTCCAAGAGACTGGCCACGCTTGCCATCCAGAAATCAGCGGTCGCCGATGGCGCCATCATTCTCGTCGATGAGTTGGAACTTGGCCTGGAGCCACATCGCATCATCGGGGCGATAGCCCAGCTCAAAGGCGATCAGGCAAATGCGGTAGCGACCAAGAAGCCGATGGGTCAGGTGATGATGACTACCCACTCGGACATCGCCATCGCCGAAGCCGGGGGTAGCAGCCTGCACGTGCTCCGAGTGTCGCGCCCCGACAGAACGGTCTCCGTTCGGAAAGCGAAGTCGCCGGAAGCGATCAATCCGCTTCTGCGCTTCACGCCGCGCGCGCTCTTTGCGCGTCGCATCCTCGTCTGCGAGGGGCATTGCGAGGTGGGCCTCCTGCTTGGACTGCGTGAGCGTTGGCCGTCCCGCCACGGCAACATCCCCATAGAGCAGCTCGGTGCGGCAATCGCCGACGGCAACGGCGAGCAAGCAGCGAGCATGGCACTTTCACTCTCCGAGCTCGGATTCACGATTGCTATCTTTCGCGACTCTGACAAGCCACTGGATGGCACTCAGCTAAACGCGTTGCAGGCGGCGGGCGTGTCTATTCTTGAATACGGCGATGCCCTCAGGACCGAGCAGGCGCTTTTCGGCGCGGCATCGGATCAGGACATTCAGAAACTCCTGCAGCACGCGCGCGCCGAGCGAGGAGACGGCGCCGTTGACGACAACCTCAAGATTGCACTTCCGAAATTCGACATCGGGACCCTCCGCTCGGATTTCGCAATCTGGGACCTGGTCGAGGAGGTTGATCCGGTTGCGGTCAGAGAAGCTATTGCTGAGGTCGCGCACAGGAAGAAATGGTTTAAGGATCAACGCATCGCGCGCGGACTGGCCCCTGCTGCCTGGTCGATCTGTGAACAGTATCCAGGCTCGAAGCTCGCGGATACACTGCGGCGCGTTGAGCAGTGGCTGTATGCCTGAACCATCAGACCTCGCGTCATCCCGTAACGCCGCAATCGTTGCTCCTGCTGGGCATGGGAAGACCGAGCTTATCGCCAAGGTCGCTGCATTTGGTCGCAGATCGCTGATCCTGACCCACACCCATGCAGGCGTCCACGCGATCCGCAGCCGCCTCAAGCGGCTGGGCATCGAGCACTCCGCAGTAGCCGTCGATACCATCGCGGGATGGTCCACACGTTATTCGCGCTCGTTTCCGGGCACGGCGCAGCCGCCTCCCGATCCTCCCGAAAATGCCCAGCAGTGGGATCAGCTCTACCGGGGCGCCTCTCTGACGCTGGATGTCCGCGCGGTTCGCGAGGTCGTGGAAGCCTCCTATGACAGGGTGCTGATCGACGAGTATCAGGATTGCGGCCGGCTGCAGCACGATCTCGCCAAGGCCATGTCGTCAATTATGCCGACAGTGATATTTGGCGATCCCATGCAGGGAATTTTTGAGTTTGCGGGCGCAACTCTTGGATGGGAAGACGACATACATCCCCACTTCCCCTACTCGGGAACTCTGCCGGTTCCGCACCGCTGGAAGGACAGCAATCCAGCGCTTGGAGAATGGATTGCAGAGACGCGCGAGAAACTGATCCGTGGCGAACGGATCGACCTGATGGATCCGAGAATCGCTTTCCGGGAGTCGGACGATGCCTTCGACATGGGAACCCTGTTCGACGGTATCGACGGAAAGCACGGTACCTTCGCAGCAATCCACTGCAACAAGGGCCTTTGCTACAAGCTCGCGAAGGCTGCTGGTGGCGGCTATCAGGCCATCGAGGAAATCGCAGCAAACCGGCTGCGGCAATTCGCCAGGCATTGGGATCTGGCGACTGGCAGTCAGTCTCGGCTGCGTGCGCTGTCCTCCCTTCTCAATGAATGCTTCCTGATGCGGTCCCCCGCCGAAGGCGAGGAAGTAGCGCCAGAGGAGGCCGCGATAAACGAGGCCTTGCAATCCATCACCGCCGGCGTGGCTGTGGGCAGTGAGATTGAAGCCGCCCAGCAGATGCTTGCCTTATCCCGGAAGCACCCGCGATGGAAACTCTATCGAAATGAGTTGTGGCGCGATGCCGATAGGGCCGCGACGGAAGTAGCCTTTGGCCGCGCTGCGACGATGACCGACGCAGTCGCGAACATTCGAACTCGCGTCAGTGTGGCTGGCCGCAGACTCCCCAAAAGGACGGTCTCAACACCGCTCCTTCTGAAAGGGCTCGAATTCGACCACGTAGTCGTGCCGGATGCGGTGCATTTTGGCAGGGAGAGCCAGGCACAGGCCAAGCTCTTCTACGTTGCCATCTCCCGCGCAACTCGGTCCCTGACAATTAGCGCGTCGGACCGCTACCTGCAATTTCCCGCTCCCTCCTTCTGAAAGCGTGACCACTGACGAAACAGGGCGCTCGGAGCCACCAACAGAATTTGGCTGAATGGAACGGCGGCAATCAAAAGTGCCGAATCTCCGCTCCTGGCCGAGAGCGGCGGCTCACCCTCTCCACTGAAAACAGTCCATGGCAAGGCCAGGTGGATTGAAGTGGGTCCGCTTTGGTGCCCTGTGCTCAACGAGTACTCCCGGCC
>DAHVFK010000199.1 GCA_027317055.1 Betaproteobacteria bacterium
GTTCGAGCGCGCTGATCGAGTTGCTCAACAAGGCGGGCGTGCCCTGCGGCCCGATCTACAAGATGAACGAGGTGTTCGACGATCCTCAGGTGCGCCACCTCGGGATGGCGGCGTCGGTGCCCAAACCCGGCGGCGGCGAGCTGAGCCTAGTGGGCCCCGCGATCCGGCTCTCGCGCACGCCGGCGCGCATGAAGCGCACCATGGGGCCAGCAGGGGAGCACGACGAGGAGATCCTGCGCGACCTCGGTTACGTGCAGGCCGAGATCGCGCAGCTGCGCAACGACAAGGTGATCTGAGGGACTTCAAGGAGCAAAGCGCGATGAGCGAAGCGAGACTGCGCGCCGAGCGCGACGGCCACATCGGCTGGATGGTTTTCGACAACCCGGCGCGCCGCAACGCGATCACGGGCGAAATGTGGCGCGCGATCCCGCCGGCGATGGCGGGGTTCGATGCCGACCCGGAGGTGCGCTGCGTCGTGCTGCGCGGCGCGGGGGATACCGCCTTCGCCGCCGGGGCCGACATCTCGGAGTTCGAGAAGCGGCGCGCGGACGCGCAAGCCGCCGGCAAGCACGACAACAGCATCGATGTCGCCCAGCTCGCGCTGGAAAACTCCGCCAAGCCGGTGCTGGCGATGATCCGCGGCTTTTGCCTCGGCGGCGGGCTGGAGATCGCTCTCGCCTGCGACCTGCGCTATTGCGGCGCCTCGGCCAGCTTCGCGATTCCCGCCGCGCGCCTGGGCATCGGCTACGGCGTGCACGGCACGAACCGCCTGGTGGCGAGCGTCGGCCACGCCGCGGCGCGCGAGATCATGCTCACCGGGCGGCGCTACAAGGCCGACGAAGCGCTCGCGCTGGGGCTGGTCAACCGGGTGCTGCCGGACGACGAATTGGAGGGCTTTATTCGCAAGCTCGCGTCCGACCTGGCGGCCAACGCGCCGCTGTCGATGGCGGCCTCCAAGTCGATCATCAACGGCCTGATCGAGCCCGGCGGCGATTTTTCCGCGGGCGAGGCGCTGATCGAGCGCTGCATGAAGAGCGAGGATCACGTCGAAGGCCGGCGCGCGTTCATGGAAAAGCGCACGCCGAAGTTCAAGGGGCGATAGGACGGTGGCCATGAAAGCGAACAAGCTCCGGCTGCGCGGCGTTCGCGTGCGCGCGGTCGGCGCGCCGATGAAGCGCCCGCTCGCGACCGCCACCGGCTCGATCAAGGTCGCGCCGCTCTTGCTCGTCGACCTGCAGACCGACGGCGGCATCGTCGGCCGCTCCTACCTGTTCGGCATCAACGCGGCGCACCTGCCGCCTATGGCCAAGCTGGTGGAGGCGATGGGCGAGATGATCAAGGGCGACGCACTGGCGCCGTTCGAGCTCGATAGGAAGCTGCGCGCCCGGCACACGCTGCTCGGGGTGCACAACATCGTGCTGTTCGCTATCTCGGCGATCGACATGGCCGCCTGGGACGCGCTTGGCCAGGCGCTCGGCCAACCGCTCGTGCGGCTGCTGGGCGGCGCGCCGCGCCCGGTGCGCGCCTACAATTCCAAGGGGCTCGGCATCCTGCCGCTGAAGCAACTCGTGCGCGAAGCGATCGAGCTGGTTGGCGAGGGATTCGGCGCGCTCAAGCTGCGCCTCGGGCGCCCGGACGCGGGCGACGACATCGAGGCGCTGCGCGCGGTGAAGAAGGCGATCGGAACCAAGGTCACGTTGATGGTGGACTTCAATCAGGGCCTGTCGGTGAACGAGGCGCTGCGGCGCGGGCGCATGATCGACGAGGAGGGCGGGGTGCTCTGGATCGAGGAGCCGGTGCGCGCGGACGATTTCGCCGGCAATGCGCGTATCGCGCGCGAGCTGGCCACGCCGATCCAGATCGGCGAGAACTTCATGGGTCCGGAGCAGATGGCGCAGGCGCTCGCGGCGCAAGCTTGCGACTTCGTCATGCCCGACGCGCAGCGCATCGGCGGGGTGACCGGCTGGATGCGCGCCGCGGCGCTGGCACAGGCCGCGGGCCTGGAGATGTCGAGCCACCTGTTTCCGGAGGTGAGCTGCCACCTCCTCGCGGTGACGCCGACCTGCCACTGGCTGGAGTACGTCGACTGGGCCGACGCGGTGCTCGAGGAGCCCGCCGCGCTGAACAAAGGCGACGTGCTGATCCCGGAGCGGCCGGGCACCGGCATGCGCTGGAACGAGAAGGCCGTCGGGCGTTACGCGCTCTAGCCCATGTTCACGCGCCATCTCCCGTACTGGCCCGCTGGAACGCCGCGCTCGCTGCGCATTCCGCGCACCAGCGTGTACTACAACCTCGAGGTGAGCGCGACGCGCTACCCGGACTCGGCCGTGATCGACTACTACGGCAGTCGCATCAGCTACGCGCAGATGAAGCGCGAGGTCGACGCGCTGGCCGGCTTCCTGCAGAAGCGCTGTGGCGTGGCGCAAGGGGACCGGGTGCTGCTGTACTGCCAGAACGGGCCGCACTTCATGCTCGGCTACTACGCGATCCTGCGCGCCGACGCGGTGGTGGTGCCGGTCAACCCGATGAACCGCACCGAGGAGCTGCGCCATTACGTCGAGGACGGCGAGGCGCGCACCATCGTCTCGACCCAGGAGCTGTGGGACCGCATCGCGCCGCTGATCGGCACCAGCGCGCTGGAGAATGCGCTGATCGGCGCGCATTCCGAGTACCTCACCACCCCGACCGACCTGCCGCTGCCGGATTTCGTGCGCGCGCCGGCCGCGATTCCGTCCTACGGCGGAGTGACCGCGTGGCGCGAAGCGCTCGCCGCGGGGCTCGCGCCCGGCCCGCACCTCGCGGCGCCGGACGACCTCGCGGTGATGCCCTACACCTCGGGCACCACCGGCAAGCCCAAGGGCTGCATGCACACGCACTCGACCGTGCTGTCGACCTCGACCGCCGGCTGTCACTGGCGCGGCGCGAGCAGCGGCGCGGTGGCGCTCGCGGTGCTGCCGATGTTCCACGTCACCGGCATGCAGGCCGGGATGAACACGCCGATCCAGGCCGGGGCGACCGCGGTCGTGATGACGCGCTGGGACCGCGAGTGCGCCGCGATGCAGATCGAGCGCGCGCGCGTGACCGGCTTCACCGCGATCACCACCATGGTGGTCGATTTTCTCGCCAACCCGAACTTGTCCAAGTACGACCTGTCTTCGATGACCACCCTCGGCGGCGGCGGCGCTGCGATGCCCGAGGCGCTGGCGAAGAAGCTGCACGACACGCTGGGGCTCGAGTTCATCGAGGGCTACGGCCTGACCGAGACCATGGCGCCGAGCCACTCGAACCCGCCGCAGCGGCCCAAGCGCCAGTGCGGCGGGATCCCGATCTTCGACACCGATTCGCGCGTGCTCGACCCCGAGACCTTGCGCGAATGCGGGCCGAACGAAGTGGGCGAGATCGTCATGAGAGGGCCGCAGATTTTCAAGGGCTACTGGCGGCAGGAAAAAGCGACCGCCGAGGCCTTCATCGAGCACGACGGCAAAAAATTCTTCCGCTCGGGGGACCTCGGTTACTACGATGCGGAGGGTTATTTCTTCATCACCGACCGCCTGAAGCGCATGATCAACGCCTCCGGCTACAAGGTCTGGCCGGCCGAGGTCGAGGCGATGCTGTACGCCCACCCCGACATCCAGGAGGCCTGCATCATCGGCGCGCTCGATGCCTACCGCGGCGAGACCGTCAAGGCGGTGATCGTGCTCAAGCCCGAGGCGCGCGGGCGGGTCAAGGGCGAGGACATCACCGCCTGGGCGCACGAGCGCATGGCCGCGTTCAAGGTGCCGCGCGTGGTCGAGTTCGTCGACGAGCTGCCCAAGACCGCCACCGGCAAGGTCTTCTGGCGCAAGCTGCAGGAAGAAGAGTCCGCGCGCGCGAAGCGCGCGGGGAGTCAGTCGGCGTAGCCGAGGCCCAGGGCGCGCAGCTTTTCGGCTTCGGCCGGGGAGAAGCCCCAGTCCGCCAGCGCGTCGCGCCCTCCGGCGCCGCGCTCCGGGGGCGGGCGGCGAATCGCGGCCGGCGTGCGCGAGAAGCGCGGCGCGGGCGCGGGCTGCGTCA
The DNA here is from genome assembly GCA_027317055.1 of Betaproteobacteria bacterium. GTDB lineage: Bacteria > Pseudomonadota > Gammaproteobacteria > Burkholderiales > SG8-39 > DAHVFK01. The sequence continues at coordinate 4,051 of DAHVFK010000199.1, forward strand.
CGCCGCCGATCTCGACGAAGCCGCCGCGCGCGATGTTGTGCGGGTGCTCGCGCGCTTCGCCGAAGCTGAGCACGGGCGCAAAGCACGCGTCCGAGCCCTCGAACACCGCGCACCATTCGTCGCGCGTCTTCGATTTGAAAGTCCGGGCGAGCCGGGCGCGCAGCTCGGGCCAGCGCGCGCGGTCGTGCTGAGCGGGCAGGGGCTCGTCTTTCAATTTCAATTTTTCCACTAATTCTTCGTAGAAGCGCGTCTCGATCGAGCCAATCGATACGTGCTTGCCGTCGGCGGTCTCGTAGACGTCGTACCAGGGCGCGCCGGTATCGAGCGTGTTCTCGCCGCGCCGCTCGCTCCAGCGCCCGGCCGCGAGCATGCCGGAGAACATTGCCGCGAGCTGCGAGGCGCCCTCGACCATGGCGGCGTCCACCACCTGTCCCTTGCCCGAGCGCTGCGCCTCGATCAGCGCGCAGGCGATGCCGAAGCCGAGCAGCATCCCGCCGCCGCCGAAATCGCCCACCAGGTTGAGCGGCGGCACTGGCGCCTCGCCCTTGCGGCCGAAGGCGTGCAGCACGCCGGCGAGCGCGATGTAGTTGATGTCGTGCCCGGCGCGCGGCGCGAGCGGCCCGTCCTGGCCCCAGCCGGTCATGCGCCCGTAGACCAGCTTCGGGTTGCGCGCCAGCGCCACCTCGGGCCCGAGCCCGAGGCGCTCCATGACGCCGGGGCGGAAGCCCTCGATCAGCGCGTCGGCGCGCGAGACGAGCTCGAGCGCGGCCTGGACGCCCTGCGGCGACTTCAGATCCAGCGTGACCGAGCGCCGGCCGCGCATCATGACGTCGTTCCAGCGCTCGCGCTTCAGCCCCAGGTCGGTGGCCGCCGGGCGGTCGATGAGCAGCACGTCGGCGCCCATGTCGGCCAGCAGCATGCCGGCGAAAGGCCCCGGGCCGATCGCCTCGAGTTCCAGCACGCGGATGCCTGCGAGGGGTCCCATGAAGCGGATGATATCCTCAGCCGGTGCCCGCGCGTTATCCGGAACGCATCGTCTGCCTGACCGAGGAGACCACTGAGACGCTGTACCTGCTCGGCGAGCAGCAGCGCATCGTCGGCGTCTCGGGCTACACCGTGCGCCCGCCCGAGGCGCGGCGCGACAAGCCGAAGGTGTCCGCGTTTCTCTCTGCGAAAACGGACAAGATCCTCGCCCTCAAACCCGACCTGGTGCTGGGTTTCTCGGACCTGCAGGCCGACATCGCGCGCGATCTCGCGAAGGCGGGCCTGAACGTGGTGATCTTCAACCAGCGCTCGGTGGACGAGATCCTGTCGATGATCCTGACGCTATCGGCGATGGTGGGCGCTTCTCAAAGAGGTGAAAAGCTTGTGGGCGAATTGGAGGCGAACCTCGAATCGATTCGAGTCGCTGCGAAGCGCTTTGCGCGGCGTCCCAGGGTCTACTTCGAGGAGTGGGACGAACCGATGATCAGCGCGATTCGCTGGGTGAGCGAGCTGATCGAGATTGCGGGCGGAGAGGACGTGTTTGGCGAGCTTTCACGGTCGCATGCGGCAAGCGGAAGGACCATCAAAGATGGTGCCATGGTTATCGCGCAACGGCCGGATGTCATCCTCGGCTCGTGGTGCGGCAAGAAGTTCCGCCCGGAGCGCGTCGCGGCGCGCCCGGGCTGGGGCGCGATCCCCGCCGTGCGCGACGGCGAATTGTACGAGATCAAGTCCGCCGACATCCTGCAGCCGGGGCCTGCGGCGCTCACCGACGGCGTGCGCCGCATCCACGAGATTCTCACTTCGTGGGCAGCAGGCCTTTGACCGGAAAGTCGGGCGCGCTGCCGTCCTTGAGCTGCCCGGCGTAGACGGTGAGGTGCGGGTACGGGATTTCGATACCGTGCGCGTCGTAGGCTTTCTTCAGCCGCTTGAGAAACTCGCGCCGCACGCTCCACTGCTGATTCGGCGGTACGACCTTGAGCCTGCATACCAGGTTCACCGAGGAATCGCCCCAAGCGTCGACGCCGTTGATCTCGACATCGGCGGCAATGTTGGGCCCATACACCGGGTCCTCGCGCATCTCGCGCGCGACTTCTCTTATCACCGCGAACGCCTCGTCGACGTCTTCGCGGTAGGCGATGCCGACGCGTATCACTGCCTGCGCGAAGTCGCGCGTGAGGTTCTTGACGATCTTGATCTCGCCATTGGGCACGAAGATCACGTGGCCGTCGAAGTTGCGCAGGCGCACGTAGCGCAGCGTAACCTCCTCGACCACTCCCGACGGGCCGCCTGTATCGATAATGTCGCCCTGGCGGATCTGGTCTTCGAGCAACAGGAAGAATCCGGTGAAGTAGTCCTTGACCAGGCTCTGCGCGCCGAAGCCGATGGCCAGGCCGGCGACCCCGGCGGTGGCCAGCACCGGCGCGACCGAGATGCCAAGCTCGCCCAGCACCAGCATGCCGGTCACCAGCCAGATAACCACTGCGGCGATGTAGCGGAACACTCGCCCCAGCGTCTGGATGCGGGTCTGCTGATCCGGCTCTTGGC
>DAHVFK010000019.1 GCA_027317055.1 Betaproteobacteria bacterium
CCGTCAGTACCCCGAGTGAGCGTGCCACTTCGGCCACCACCGGCGCGGCGCCGGTGCCGGTCCCGCCGCCCATGCCGGCAGTGATAAACACCATGTGCGCGCCGGCGATCGTCTCTTCGAGGCGCTCGCGGTCCGCCATCGCGACCTCGCGCGCCTGCTCGGGCTTGGCCCCCGCGCCCAGCCCGCTAATCCCGAGCTGGATCTGGTTACGCGCGCTGTTGCGGGCGAGAACCTGCGCGTCGGTGTTGACGACGATGAACTCCACGCCTTCGACGCCCTGCTCGATCATGTGATTGACCGCGTTACCGCCGGCGCCACCGACCCCGATGACCTTGATGACGGGCCCTGCTGCCTGGTTGTCTACGATTTCGAACATGCTGTTTTCCTCCTTGCCAATGAAACACCTATGAAAAAAATCAGAAATTGCGCTGGAACCACTCGCGCATCCTCGCCAGCACGGCGCGAAACGAGCCGCTCTGGCGCGATATGTGCCCCTGCTGCACCTGCGCCACGCCTTCGAGCAGCAGCCCGACTGCGGTCGCGTAGCGCGGATTGCGTACGACCTCCGCCAGGCTGCCCGTGTAGCGCGGGATGCCGACCCGCACCGGCATGTGAAAGATCTCCTCGCCGAGCTCGACCATGCCGCGCATGACCGCGCTGCCGCCGGTCAGCACGACGCCCGAGGACAGCAGCTCCTCGAAACCGGATTCGCGCAGCACCTGCTGCACCAGCGAGAACAGTTCCTCGACGCGCGGCTCGATCACTTCGGCGAGGGTCTGGCGCGACATGACGCGCGGGCCGCGATCGCCGATTCCCGGCACCTCGATCATCTCGTTCGGGTCGGCGAGCTGGCGCAGTGCCACGCCGTGCCGGATCTTGATGTTCTCGGCTTCGGCGGTCGGCGTCCTGAGCGCCATCGCGATATCGTTCGTGATCTGGTCGCCCGCGATCGGAATTACGGCCGTGTGCCGGATCGCGCCATGGGTGAACACCGCGATGTCGGTGGTGCCGCCGCCGATGTCGATCAGGCACACGCCGAGGTCGGTCTCGTCGTCCTGCAGCACGGCGCGCGAAGACGCGAGCGGCTGCAGGATCAGGTCGTTTACCTCCAGTCCGCAGCGGCGCACGCACTTGACGATGTTCTGCGCAGCCGACACCGCACCGGTCACGATGTGCACCTTCACCTCGAGGCGCACGCCCGACATTCCGAGCGGCTCGCGCACATCCTCCTGGCCATCGATGATGAATTCCTGCCGCAGCACGTGGAGAATCTGCTGATCGGTCGGTATGTTCACCGCCTTGGCAGTGTCGATCACGCGCTCGACGTCGAGCGCAGTGACTTCCTTGTCCTTGATCGCCACCATGCCGGTCGAGTTGAAACTGCGGATGTGGCTGCCCGCGATCCCGGCGAACGCAGAGGCGATCTTGCAATCGGCCATCAGCTCGGCCTCCTCGAGCGCACGCTGCACCGCGTTCACCGTGGACTCGATGTTGACCACGACGCCCTTCTTCAGGCCCTTCGACTCGTGCCCGCCCATGCCGAGGATCTCGAGCGCGCCGTCGGGGCGCAGTTCCGCCACCAGCGCCACCACCTTGGAGGTGCCGATGTCCAGCCCGACGATCAGGTCCTTGCCGTCTTTCGCCATTTCGCTCAGCCCTTCATATCCGGCACGCGCAGCGCAAAACCATTGGGGTAGCGCAGGTCCACGTATTCGTGACGCTGGGCGATCTTGCCCAGCGTCTGCGGATAAACCGCGACGAAGCGCGCCAGCCGCGCTTCGACCGGCAACTCGGCGGTGTCGCGTCCCAGGACGACGCTCAGGCCGCTGCGCAATTTCAGCCGCCAGGCGAAGCGCGGCGTGAGGATCACGCGCTCGAGCGGATCGCCAAGCGGGGCGAGCAGCGCCGCGAAGCGCCGGTAGCGGCGCGTCACCTCTGCTTCGGTGCCGGCGGGCCCGGCGAGCACCGGCAGTGCGGCGTCGGTTTGCGCGGCAAAGCGCTCGCCGTAAATGTCCACTAGAGCGTCGTCGCCCCAGTGCGCGAGCGCGACGTGCTCCTCGATCGAGACTTCGAGGCCGTCGGGCCAGACCCGGCGCAGATTCACCCGCCGCACCCACGGCAGCTGCTCGATGCTCTGGCGCACCGCGGCCAGGTCGACCGAGAAGAAATTGCCTGCGATCCGACCCCGGGTCGCCTGCTCGATCTGCGCCGCCGAGGTATGCGCGAGCGTGCCGCGGACCGCGATCTCGCGCAGCGGAAAGAGCGTCGAGCGCAGCAGCAGCTGCGCACCGGCCAGCATGAAGATCAGCAGCGCGATCCCGGTCAGGATTCCTGCCACGGAATTCAGCAGACGCGGGTTATCCCACATGCGCACCCTCCAGGATCTTCAGGCACAGGTCCTCGTACGACATGCCGACGGCGCGCGCGGCGATCGGCACCAGGCTGTGCCCGGTCATGCCGGGCGAGGTATTGATCTCGAGCAGCCAGGGCTTGCCTGCCGCGTCAAGCATCAGGTCGACCCGGCCCCAGCCGCCGCAGCCGACCAGCCTGAAGGCCGCGAGTGACAAGGCCTTGAGCTCCTCTTCCCTTGGTGCCGGCAGGCCGCAGGGGCACAGGTACTTGGTGTCCTCGCTGAAGTACTTGTGCTGGTAGTCGTAGTTACCCTCGGGCGCTTCGATGCGGATCAGGGGCAGCACCGTGTCGCCGAGGATTCCGGCGGTGAATTCAGGTCCGTCGACGAAGGACTCCGCCAGCGCAGTGTCGCGGTACTTGTTAGCCGCCAGCTCGTAGGCTGCCCGCAGCTGCGAGGCTGCGCCGACTTTGGTCAGACCGAGCGTCGAGCCCTCGTTCGCCGGCTTGACGATAAGGGGCAGGCCGAGCTCGCGCGCCACCGCGTCCCAGTCGTCGCGCGCACCGAGGATGCGGTAGCGCGGCGTCGGCAGTCCCCCCGCCAGCCAGATCATCTTGGTGCGCCACTTGTCGAGCGCGACTGCCGAGCCCAGCACCCCACTGCCGGTGTAGGGGATTCCCATCACCTCGAGCGCGCCCTGCACGGTACCGTCCTCACCGCCGCGGCCGTGCAGCGCGATGAAGCAGCGCGCAAAGCCTTCGCGCTTGAGCTCGGCCAGGTCGCGCTCGGCGGAATCGAAGGCGTGCGCATCCACGCCCTTAGCACGCAGTGCTTTCAGCACCCCCGTGCCGCTCATGAGCGACACCTCGCGCTCGGCCGACTTGCCACCGAGCAGGACCGCAACCTTGCCGAAATCGCGCGGCGTCATGCGGGATCCCCGACGATGCGCACCTCGGGCTGGAGGTCGATTCCGGTCTGCTCGAGCACTCGCGCGCGCACGGTCGCGATCAGCCACTCGATGTCGGCCGCCTTCGCCGCGCCCTTCGGATTAACGATGAAGTTGGCGTGCTTTTCCGAGACTCGCGCGCCGCCGCGCTCGAGCCCCTTGAGGCCGCAGGCTTCGATCAGCCGCGCCGCGTGGTCCGCGATCGGGTTGCGGAACACGCTGCCTGCGTTCGGCAGGTGCAGCGGCTGGGTCGCGATGCGGCGCGAGAGGAATTCCTTGATCCTGGCGCGCGAGGCCTCGCCATCGCCCGGCGCAAGGCGGAAATAGGCCGCGACGAACCATTCTTCCTGCCCCAGCCTGCCGCCCTGCTTGACGGCGCAGTGCCGGTAGGAGACTTCGAACTCGTCCTTTTCACGACTGTGCAGTTCGCCTGCACGGTCGATCGTGACCGCACGCTCGACGATGTCCCAGGTTTCGCTGCCGTAGCAGCCTGCGTTCATCGCCAGCGCGCCCCCGATGCTGCCCGGCACGCCGGCCAGGAATTCGGCGCCCGCCAGGTCATTCAGCGCCGCAAAGCGCGCCACTTTCGGGCTCGCGACGCCGGCCTCCGCGTAGACGCGCCCGAGCAGCAGCTCGGGGCGCTTTTCCGCCGCGTGCGTCAGCACCACGGTGCCGCCCAGGCCGCCGTCGCGCACCAGCAGGTTCGACCCCAGTCCGACGAACACGAGCGGCTCGCCGGCCGGCAACTGGCGCAGGAAAGCCGCCAGGTCCTCGAGGTCGGCGGGCTGGTACAGCCGCGCCGCACGACCGCCCGCGCGCCAGCTGGTATGGCGCGCCATCGGTGCGTCGAGCCGCAGCGTGCCGCGCAGTCCCTGGAATTGGAGCGTCTCGGACATGTTCATGTCAGCTGCGCCGGCACGTTGCCGATCGAGCCGGCCCCCATGGTCAGCACCACATCGCCATCGCGCGCGACGCGCCGGATTGCTTCGGCCATGTGCGAGATGTCGTCGACGAATAGCGGCTCAACTTTGCCCGCCACCCGCACCGCGCGCGCGAGCGAGCGGCCGTCGGCGGCCACGATCGGCGCTTCACCTGCCGGGTACACCTCTGCCAGCAAGAGGGCATCGGCGGTCGAAAGCACGCGTACGAAGTCCTCGAACAGGTCGGGCGTGCGGGTGTAGCGGTGCGGCTGGAACGCGAGCACGATGCGCCGCCCGGGAAAGGCGCCGCGCGCGGCGGCGAGCGTGGCCGCCATCTCGGCCGGGTGGTGGCCGTAATCGTCCACCAGAATGAAGCGGCCGCCGCCGGCGAGCGCGACGTCGCCGCAGCGCTGGAAGCGCCGGCCAACGCCGTGGAACTCGGCTAGCGCCTTCTGGATCGCGCGATCGGGAATCGCGAGCTCGCTCGCGACCGCAATCGCCGCGAGCGCGTTCTGCACGTTGTGCCGACCGGGGAGATTGAGGGTCACGTCGAGCGGGACGGCCTTTTCACGCAGCGCGCGAAAGCGCATTGCCCCGGCCGCGTGCTCGACCGCTTCGGCCCTCACCGCGGCGTCGGCGGCGAAACCATAGGTCACTACCGGCTTTGACACGAAAGGCAGGATTTCGCGCACGTGCGCGTCGTCCGCGCACAAGATCGCGCTGCCGTAGAAAGGCAGGTTCTGCAGAAACTGTACGAACGCCTGCTTGAGGCGCGCGAAGTCGTGCTGATAGGTCTCCATGTGATCGGCGTCGATGTTGGTGACCACCGCGATCACCGGTTGCAGGTGCAGGAAAGAGGCGTCCGACTCGTCCGCCTCGACCACGATGAACTCGCCGCTGCCCAGGCGCGCGTTCGAGCCGGCCGCATTGAGCCGGCCGCCGATGACGAAGGTCGGGTCGAGCCCGCCCTCGGCGAGTACGCTCGCCACCAGGCTGGTAGTCGTTGTCTTGCCGTGGGTGCCGGCGATCGCCACGCCCTGCTTCAGGCGCATCAGCTCGGCCAGCATCAGCGCGCGCGGCACGATCGGCACGCGCTTGGCGCGCGCGGCGATGACCTCCGGGTTGTCCCCTGCCACCGCGGTCGAGACCACCACCGCGTCGGCGCCGTCGATGTTGTGCGCCGCATGCGAAAGCGAAACCCTGGCCCCGAGCCCGGCCAGCCTGCGCGTCACGGCGTTCTCGGCCAGGTCCGAGCCGCTCACCTGGTAGCCGAGGTTGAGCAGCACCTCGGCGATGCCGCTCATACCCGAGCCGCCGATCCCCACAAAATGGATGCTCCGCACCTTGTGCTTCACGCCGCGCCTCCCTCGGCGAGCGCCATGCAGCGCTCGGCGACGACGCGCGCCGCCTCGGGCCTGCCCAGCGTGCGCGCATTGCGCGCCATTTCGAGCAGTTGCGCGCGGTCGAGCGAGCGCAGGACAGCGGCGAGCCTGTCCGGCGTCATTTGCGCCTGAGGCAGCAGGGTCGCCGCGCCGCGCTCAGAGAGGAACCTCGCGTTCGCGCTCTGGTGGTCGTCGACCGCATGCGGAAAAGGCACCAGCACGCTCGCCACCCCGCCGGCGGACAGCTCCGCCACGGTGGTGGCGCCTGCGCGGCACAGCACCAGGTCGGCCTCGGCGTAGCGCCGCGCCATGTCGTCGATGAACGCCACCAGCTCGCCCGCCACGCCTGCCGCGGCGTAGTTCGCGCGCAGCGCTTCGAGGTGCTTCTCTCCCGCCTGGTGCACGACCTGCGGGCGCTCACCCGGCGCGAACAGCGCGAGCGCCCTCGGAACGGCCTCGTTCAGCGCCTGCGCGCCGAGGCTACCGCCCACGACCAGCAGCCTGAGGGGCCCGCTGCGGCCGCCGAAGCGCTCCTGCGGCGCGGCGATGGCCGCGATGTCCGCGCGCACCGGGTTTCCGGTCCACTCGGCCTTATTCAGAGCGCCGGGAAACGCGACCATTACCTTGTCCGCGAGCGCGGCGAGCACGCGGTTGGCGAGCCCGGCGATCGCGTTCTGCTCGTGCAGCGCAAGCGGCCGCGCCAGCAGCGAGGCCATCATGCCCCCGGGAAACGCGACGTAGCCGCCCATGCCGAGCACCACGTCCGGGCGCACCCGGAACAGCGCGCGCCCACTTTCCCAGAACGACCACAGCAGGTTGGCCGGCAGCAGCAGCTGGGCAAGCAGCCCTTTGCCGCGCAGCGCGCGGGCGCGGATCCACGCCATGCGGTAGCCGCGCGGCGGAACGATGCGCGCCTCCATGCCCGACCGGGCGCCCATCCACACCACTTCCCAGCCTGCGGCCCGCATGCACTCGGCGACCGCGAGCCCGGGGAAGATGTGCCCACCGGTGCCGCCTGCCATGATCATGACGACGCGGCTCATGCCGGCAGCCCCCGCGCGAGCTGGCGGTTTTCCCAATCGATGCGCAGCAGGATCGCGAGCGAGACGAAGTTCACCACCACGCCGGTGCCGCCGAAGCTCATCAGCGGCAGCGTCAGCCCCTTGGTAGGGAGCAGCCCCATGTTCACACCCATGTTGATGACCGCCTGGAAGCCGATCCACACACCGATGCCCTGCGCCGCTAGGGCGGCGAAGTGGCGCTCGCGCAGCGCCGCCCGGCGGCCGATCAGGAAGGCGCGGAACACGATCCAGGCGAACAGTCCGATCACCACTGCGACGCCGACGAAGCCGAGCTCCTCGGCGATCACCGCGAGCAGGAAGTCGGTGTGCGCCTCCGGCAGGTATTGCAGCTTCTCGACACTGGCGCCGAGCCCGACCCCGAACCACTCGCCGCGGCCGAACGCAATCAGCGCGTGCGACAGCTGGTAGCCGCTGCCGTACGCGTCGCTCCACGGGTCCATGAAGCCGAAGATGCGGTGCATCCGGTAAGGCGAGGACAGCACCAGCCCGGCGAAGCCGAGCGCCAGCATGACCACCAGAAGCGCGAAGTGGCGGCCGTTCATGCCACCGAGGAAGATCACGCCGAAGGTGGTGATCGCAATGACGACGAACGCGCCGAAGTCGGGCTCGCGCAGCAGCAGCCAGGACACGAGCAGCATGACGCCGAGCATCGGCAGCAGGCCCTTCTTGAAGCGCTTGAGCACCGCGTGCTTGCGCACCGTGTAGTCCGCCGCGTAGAGCACCGCGCCGAGCTTCATCAGCTCCGAGGGCTGGATGTTGAACGCGCGCAGGTTGAGCCAGCGCCGGGCGCCGTTCACTTCCCGTCCGAGGCCGGGCACCAGCACCAGCACCAGGAGCAGCACGCCGCCGACGAACAGCCAGGGCGCCGCCTTCTGCCACAGGCGCACCGGAACCAGGAACACGACGGTCGCCGTGAGCAGCGCCACGCCGAGGAAGATCGCCTGGCGCACGAGGAAGTAAGCCGAGTTGTCCCCCGTGTAGCGGCTCGAGGCGGCGATATCGATCGAAGCCGAGTAAACCATCACTAGACCGCCGGCGGCGAGCAGCAGCGCGGCCCAGGCGAGCGAGCGGTCGTACTCCGCCATGGGCGTGCCCTGGGCGAAGACGTAGCTAGCCATGCGCCAGCCCCCAGACCGCCGCGGCGAAGGCATCGCCCCGGTGGCGGTAGTCGCGGAACATGTCGAAGCTCGCGCAGGCGGGCGAAAGCAGCACCGCGTCGCCCGCTTGCGCGCAGGCGGCGGCGCGCTCGACCGCCTGCTCGAGCGAGGCGCAAAGCTCGAGCGGCACTCCGCTCGGCGCGAGCGCGCGCGCAATCAACGGCGCGTCGCGCCCGATTAACAGCACCCTGCGCGCGTGCTCGGCCACCGGTCCGGCCAGCGGCGCGAAGTCCTGTCCCTTGCCGTCGCCGCCGGCGATCAGCACCACGCTTCGCGCAAGGCCTTGCAGGGCCGCAATCGTCGCGCCGACGTTGGTGCCCTTGGAGTCGTCGTACCAGGCCACGCCGCCGCGCAGCGCGACCTGCTGCAGCCGGTGCGGCAGGCCCCTGAAGCTTCGCAGCCCCTCGCCGATCGGTCCGTGGCCGGCGCCTACCGCGCGCGCGAGCGCCGCCGCGGCGAGCGCGTTGGCCGCGTTGTGCCAGCCGTGAATCGGCAGCGCGCCGGCCTCGATCAGGGCAACATCACCCTGCGCCAGCCATTTGCGGCCGCCGCGCGAGACAATGCCGAAGTCTTCCGGCGCCGGGGGCGCATCCAGGCCGAAACTGATGCAACGCCGGCCCGGCAGCGCGAGCGCAACGGAGCGCGGGTCGTCGCGGTTGAGCACCTGCACCCCTTCGCCCTGGAACACGCGCGCCTTGGCCGCGCCGTATTCGGCCAGGTCAGCGTAGCGGTCGAGGTGATCCTCGGACAGGTTGAGCATCGTCGCCGCGTCGGGCGCGAGCGACCAGGTGGTCTCGAGCTGGTAGCTGGAGAGCTCGAGCACCCACACCGCGGGCAGGCGCGAGGCGTCCAGGCGCCGCATCAGCGCCTCGAGGGCAGCGGGGCCGATGTTTCCGGCGACCTCGCAATCGATGCCGGCCGTGCGCAGCAGGTGGCCGGTGAGCGCGCTCACCGTGGTCTTGCCGTTGGTGCCGGTCACCGCCACCACGCGACCGCGATCGCCCGCGGCGCGCACGTGCCAGGCGAACAGCTCGATTTCGCCCATCAGCGGAATCCCGCGTGCGAGCGCTTCCTGCACCACCGGCTCGGCCAGCGCGAGGCCGGGGCTGCTGCACACCAGGTCGATCCCCTGCAGCAGTCCGGCGCCGAACGCGCCGCTCACCAGCTCGGCGGACCCGAGCTCGGCTGCCCGCGGCGGCGCCTGCCGGGTGTCGGCGACGCGCACGCCTGCGCCCTGGCGCGTCACCCAGCGCGCGAGCGCAAGCCCCGTGTCGCCCGCGCCGAGCACCAGCACATGCCTGCCCGCCAGCGCCATCGGTCGCGGGCGGGGCAGCATGCTGAACAGCGGCGGGCGCATCGACATGGTCACCGCAGCTTCAGAGTCGAGAGGCCGAACAGGACCAGCATCATGGTGATGATCCAGAACCGCACCACGACCTGGCTTTCCTTCCAGCCCTCCAGCTCGTAGTGGTGGTGCAGCGGCGCCATGCGGAAGATGCGCTTGCCGCCGCTCGCCTTGAAGTACAGCACCTGGATCATCACCGAGAGCGTCTCGGCGACGAACACGCCGCCCATGATGAACAGCACCACCTCCTGGCGCACGATCACCGCGATGGTGCCGAGCGCCGCGCCGAGCGCGAGCGCGCCGACGTCGCCCATGAACACTTCCGCGGGATAGGCGTTGAACCAGAGGAAGCCGAGCCCCGCGCCGGCGAGCGCGCCGCAAAACACGGTCAGCTCGCCCGCGCCCGGGATGTGCGGCAGGCCGAGGTACTTCGAGAAGCCGACGTGGCCGGCGACGTAGGCGAAGATACCGAGCGCGCTGCCGACCATCACCGTCGGCATGATCGCGAGGCCGTCGAGCCCGTCGGTCAGGTTGACGGCGTTCGACGTGCCGACGATCACGAAGTAGGCCAGGATCACGAATCCCACCGCGCCGAGCGGATACGCGACGTGCTTGAAGAACGGCACGATCAGCTCGGTGAGCGCCGGCGTGCCGCGCGCGAGCCAGGCCAGCGCGAACGCCGCGCCGAGGCCGATCAGCGACTGCCAGAAGAACTTGGCCTTGGCCGACAATCCCTTTGGGTTGCGATGCACCACCTTGCGGTAGTCGTCGATCCAGCCGATCGCGCCGAACGCCATGGTGACCAGCAGCACGACCCAGAGCAAGGCGTTGGACAGATCGCCCCACAGCAGCGTGGTGATCCCGATCGAAAGCAATATGAGCGCGCCGCCCATGGTCGGCGTGCCGGCCTTGGTGAGGTGCGACTTGGGTCCGTCGTCGCGCACCGACTGGCCTATCTTGTAGGTCGTCAGCCTGCGGATCACGAGCGGGCCGAGCACCAGCGAGATCGCGAGCGCGGTCAAGCAGGCGAACACCGCGCGCAGCGTGATGTAGTTGAAAACGTTGAACAGCCGCACGTCCTTTGCCAGCCAATGCGCGATCTCGAGCAGCATCAGTGCGCTCCTTCGTTTACCGGCGCGCCAGTGAGCGCCGCGACGGCGCGCTCCATGCGCATGAATCGCGAGCCCTTGACCAGCAAGGTGGCACCGGCGCCGGCGACGCTACGCGTCGCCTCGATCAGGTCGTCCATCGAGGCAAAATGGCGTGCACCGTCCCCGAAGCCGGCGGTTGAGTGCGCCGTCATCTCGCCCAGCGCGTACAGGGCACCGATGCCGCGCTCGCGCGCATAGCGCCCGACCTCGAGGTGGAAATCCGGCCCCATGTCGCCCACTTCCCCCATGTCGCCGAGCACCAGCACGGTCCGGCCGCCGGCGGCCGCCAGTACGTCGATCGCGGCCAGGACCGAATCCGGATTGGCGTTGTAGCTGTAGTCGATCACGGTCGCGCCGGAGGGCGCGCGCCTGACCTGTAGGCGTCCGCGGTAGGGATGAAAGAGGGCCAGCCCGGCGGCGATCGTCGCCGCCGGCACGCCGGCGGCGTGCGCGCAGGCCGACGCGGCGAGCGCGTTGCGCACGTTGTGCAGGCCGGGAATGGCGAGCGTCGCCCGTGCTTCGCCGTCGGGGGCGTGCAGGCGCAGCTCGCTTGCGAGTGGCTTGAGGGCGTAGCCGCCACGAATCATGGCCGGCGCCTCGAGTCCGAAATCAATCACTCGCCGCCCGCCCGCTGCGCGGCGGAAGAGCGCCGCATGCGCGTCGTCGGCGTTGACGACCGCCACGCCATCCGAAGGCAGCGCGCCGTAGACGCTGGCATTCTCGGCCGCGACCTCCTCCACCGAGCCCATGAACTCGAGGTGCTCGCGCTGCGCGTTGTTGACCAGCGCGATGGTCGGGCGGGCGATTCCGGCCAGGTAGGCGATCTCGCCCTTGTGGTTCATGCCGAGCTCGATCGCGCAGTAGCGGTGCGCCGGCCGCAGCCGCAGCAGGGTCAGGGGAACGCCGATGTCGTTGTTCAGGTTGCCCGCGGTGGCGAGCACGCCCTCGTCGCCGCCGTGTCGGCGCAAAATCGCCGCCAGCATCTCCTTGGTGGTCGTCTTACCGTTCGAGCCCGTCACCGCGACCAGCTCCGTCGAGAAGCGCGCGCGCCAGTGCCGCGCGAGCGCGCCGAGCCCGCGCCGGGTGTCGGGCACAACGATCAGCGGCAGCGGCGCCGGGCCGGCGTACTGTTCGTCGACCATCGCCGCCGCGGCGCCGGCCGCCCTGGCAGCCGCGAGGAAGGCGTGGCCGTCGAAACGCTCGCCGCGCAGCGCGACGAACAGCTCGCCGCCCGTGAGCGAGCGGCTGTCGGTCGAGACCGCGCTGAAGCCGGCGTCGGCGCCCGCGCGGCGCGCGCCGAGCAGTTGCGCCGCTTCGGCGAGACGCATCATTGCGCGCTCCATCGCGCCAGGGCCGACTCGGCCGCGGTGACATCGGAAAACGGCACGCGCTCGCCGCGGACTTCCTGATAGCTCTCGTGCCCCTTGCCGGCGATCAGGACGACGTCGGCAGCGGACGCGCCGCCGATTGCACGCGCGATCGCCGCCGCGCGGTCGGGCTCAAGCTCGTGCGCGGCAGTGACGCCGGCGCGGATCGCCGCCAGGATCGCCTGCGGATCCTCGCTGCGAGGATTGTCCGAGGTCAGCAGCAGGCGGTCGGCAAGCCGAGAAGCGACCTCGCCCATCAGCGGCCGCTTGGCCGGATCGCGGTCGCCGCCCGCGCCGAACACTGCCACCAGCGCGCCGCCGCGGGCTTCGGCGACTGGCCGCAACGCCTGCAGCACCTTGTCCAGCGCATCCGGGGTGTGCGCGTAGTCGACCACCACCAGCGGCTTGCCGACGCCCGTGACCCGTTGCATGCGCCCAGACACGGGCGGCAGCGCGCCGAGCAGCTCGGCCGCGCGCTCGAAGCCGACGCCGTAGGCGAGCAGGCAGCCGAGCACCCCGAGCGCGTTCGATACGTTGAAGCGGCCGAGCTGATTGATCCGCACCTCGGCCTCGCCCCAGCTCGAAGCGAGCACAACGCGCATCGCATCGTCCTCGGCCGCAAGCTCACGCGCCACGACGTAGTCCGCAACGCTGCCCGGTGCGAGCGCCTCCGGCGAGAGCGCGTAGCCGATGGTGCGCACACCGCGCGGCGCGAGGCGCCGTGCGAGCTGCACGCCCAGGAAGTCGTCCAGGTTGAGGACTGCAGAGCGCAGGCCCGGCGCGTCGAACAGCATCGCCTTGGCCTCGGCGTAGGCCTCCATCGTGCCGTGGTAGTCGAGATGGTCGTGCGACAGGTTGGTGAACAGGCCGCAATCGAACTGCACGCCGTTCACGCGCCCCTGCGCCAGGCCGTGTGAGGACACTTCCATTGCCGCGGCGCGAGCGCCCTGGCGCTTCATGGCCGCCAGCAGGCGGTGCAGCTCGAGCGCGTCCGGCGTGGTGTTTGCGGCGGCCGTGAGCGCTTGCGCAAAGCCGCTACCGAGCGTTCCGATCACGCCCGCGCGCACGCCCTCCGCGGCCAGCAGGGCCGCGATCCACTGTGTGCACGAGGTCTTGCCGTTGGTCCCCGTGACGCCGCAGACCCACATCGACTCCGACGGCCGGCCGTAGAACTCGTGCGCCAGCTCGCCCGCCTGGCGCTTGAGGCCGCTCACGCCGACGTTCGGCACGCGCCAGTCCGAGTCCCAGGCGAAGTCCTGCGTCTCCCATACGACCGCCGCCGCGCCGCGCCGGATCGCGTCCGGGATATAGCGGCGGCCGTCCGCCGCCTCGCCCGGATAGGCGAAGAACGCGACGCCCGGCGCGCAAATGCGGCTGTCCGAGGCGAGCCGCTCGATCATCGCGCCCTGTTTGGCGAGTCGCCCGAACACGTCGACTGTCTTAGTGCCCACCTGTCCGCCCAGCACCCATTGCGCTGCCAGACCGCCGCGACCAAAACGAGCACTAGGTCGCGAATCACGTTCCCTCCCTTGCGTCGTCGCTGCCGCTCGGCTGCTCGAGCGGCTCGAGCGGCGCGTCGTGCGGCACGTTGAGCATGCGCAGAGCGCCCTGCATCACCTGCGCGAACACCGGCGCCGCCACCAGACCGCCGTAGTACTCGCGGCCCGCGGGTTCGTCGATCATTACCGCGATCACCATGCGTGGCGCCGATGCGGGCGCGAAGCCCACGAACGAAGCGATGTACTTGTCCGGCGCGTAGCCGCCGTTTTCCTGCTTGTGCGCGGTGCCGGTCTTGCCCGCGACGCGCCAGCCCACGATGCGCGCGCGCGGCCCGGTGCCCCCCGGCTGCACCGCGAGCTCGAGCATGTCGCGGATCTCGTGCGTGGTACGGGCCGAGATCACGCGCACCCCCTGCACCGGAGTACCGGTGCGAACCAGCGTCAGCGGCACCAGCACGCCGTCGCGCGCGAATACCGTGTAGGCGTGCGCCAGCTGCAGCAGGCTGACCGAGATGCCGTGGCCGTAGGCCATCGTCGCCTGCTCGATCGGGCGCCAGGTCTGCCAGGGGCGCACCTTGCCGCTCGCCTCGCCCGGGAACCGAAGCTGCGGCGGCGCGCCGAACCCCACCCGCTCGAACATCTTCCACATCTGCTCGCGCGGCAGCTCGAGCGCGATCTTCGCGGCGCCGACGTTGGAGGACTTCTGGATCACCTGTGCAACGCTCAGCATCGACTCGGGATGCGCGTCGTGGATCGTGTAGCGGCCGATCGTGAGCTTGCCCGGGGCGGTCTGTATCCGGGTCGTCGGCGCGATGCGGTGCTGCTCCAGCGCGACCGCGATCGTGAACGGCTTAAGCGTTGAGCCCGGCTCGAAGCTGTCGGTGATCGCCCGGTTGCGAAGCTGTGCCCCGCTCAGGTGCGAGCGGTTGTTCGGGTTGTACGAGGGCACGTTGGCGAGCGCCAGAATCTCCCCGGTGCGAACGTCGATCGCCACGATCGCGCCGGCCTTGGCGCCGTGGGCCGCGACCGCGCTCCTGAGCGCGCCGTAGGCCAGGCTCTGGATCTTGCTGTCGATCGACAGGGTCAGGTCGTGCCCGTCCTGCGCGCCGCGGATCGATTCGACGTCCTCGACAATGCGCCCGAGCCGGTCCTTGATTACGCGCCGGCTGCCGGGCTGTCCGGCGAGGCTCGACTGGAAGGCGAGCTCGACCCCCTCCTGGCCCGCATCGTCGACCCCGGTAAAGCCGATCAGGTGAGCGGTCACTTCGCCGCCCGGGTAGTACCGCCTGTACTCCCGCTGCTGATAGACGCCGGGGATGCCAAGCGCTTCAACCTTGTCCGCGGTGTCCGGCGCGATCTGGCGCTTGAGGTAGACGAAATCGCGCGAGGTCTCGGCCAGCTTCTTGTCCAGCTCGCGCGCATCCAGCCCGAGCAGGCCCGCGAGCCGCTTCTTCTGCCCCCGGCTCGCCTTGACGTCGTCCGGGATCACCCAGATCGACTTGACGGGGGTCGAGACCGCGAGCGCCTCGCCATTGCGGTCGAGGATGCGCCCGCGGGTGGCCGGCACTTCCATCACGCGCGAATAGCGCGCTTCGCCCTGCTCCTGCAGGAAGCCGGTCTTCATCGCCTGCAGGTACACCGAGCGCACGGCGAGCACGATGAAGGCGAAAACGAAAGCGGCGAGCACGAAGCGCGCGCGCCACACCGGCAGGCGCACCAGCGCCGGGGTTGCCGCGAGGCTCACTGCTTGGCCTCCGCCGGTCGCGTGACGACGACGACACGGCGCGGGTCGGGCACGTGCATCCCGAGCTTGTCGACGGCGATCTTGCTTACGCGCGCGTGCAGCCCCCAGGTGCTCGCCTCGAGCTGCAGCTGGCCGTACACGACGTCCAGCTGCCGCTCGCGCTGCTGCCCGCGGTCCAGATCCGAGAACAGCTTGCGCGCCTTGTGCTGCGAGGTGACGAGCCCGAGCGCGCAGACGACGAGAACCAGGAGGAGGAGAAGGTTCAGCTTCGCCACGCGTCGGGCTCGATTCGGTGCAGGAGCGTCGGGTCGAGAGCCGCACCCGTGCGCTCGGCGACGCGCAGCGTTGCACTGCGCGCGCGCGGATTCGCCGCGATTTCGGCGGCCGAGGCGCGGATGGCACGGCCGACGACTCTCAACGGCATTTGTGGCATTTCCCTGGCGCGGATGGGCAAATCCCGCGGCAGGTCGGAGTGCGAGGCCGCGCGCATGAAACGCTTGACGATGCGGTCCTCGAGGGAATGGAAGCTGATCACGGCTAGCCGCCCTCCCGGGGCGAGGTGCGCCAGCGCCAATGGCAGCGTCAGCGACACTTCCTGAAGCTCCCGATTGACGAGAATCCGTAGAGCCTGAAAGGTGCGCGTCGCCGGATTCTGGCCCGGCTCCCGTGTGCGGACCGCCGCACCCACGATATCGGCAAGTTGCTTGGTGCGGACGATGGGTTCGCGTTCGCGAGCAGCAACAAGCGCCTTTGCAATCTGTTTAGCAAACCGTTCTTCGCCATAGTCCCCTATCCCCTCCCTGATTTGCCGCTCGGTAGCGGTGGCAATCCACTGCGCCGCGGTCTGCCCGCGGCTGGTATCCATGCGCATGTCGAGCGGACCGTCGGCGCGGAACGAGAACCCGCGCGCCGGATCCTCGAGTTGCGGCGACGACACGCCGAGGTCGAACAGCATTCCGTCGGCCAGCGGCGCCCCGGCCGCCTCGAGCACTGCAGGCAGCGCGCTCATGGGCGAATGCCAGACCTGGAACCTGGGATCGGCGATCGCGCGCGCCGCGGCGACCGCCTGCGGATCGCGATCGATCGCGATCAGGTGCCCGCCGGGCCCCAGCCGCTCGAGGATCGCGCGGCTGTGGCCCCCGCGGCCGAAGGTTGCGTCGACGTAGATCCCCTCGGGCCGAATCGCAAGCGCCTCGATGGCCTCGGAGAGGAGAACGGCGCGATGCGTGAGCGTCTGGGCGCCCATCGTTCGCTCCCGCCGTCACAGCGAGAAGTCCTCCATGCCGGGCGGCGGCGCGCCCGTACCGGAGAGGGCGCTGGCGAGCTTGGCGCTCCACACGCCGTTGTCCCAGAGCTCGAAATAGGCGCCCTGGCCCACCATCATCGCCTCGCGCTCGAGCCTCGCATGCAGCCGCAGCGCGGCCGGCAGCAGCACGCGGCCCGAGCCGTCCGGGGCCGCGTGCTCCTCCATGCCTAGCAGCAGGCGCTTCCACCAGCTCGCCTGCGGATTGAAGCTGGGGAAGGTCTCGACCTTGGCGCGCACCGGTTCCCACGAAGACTCGGGGTAGATCAGCACGCAACCGTCGGGGTGCGCAGTGAGCACCAGGGCGCTTGCGCCGTCGAGCAGCGCCTCACGATGCCGCGTCGGGATAGCCAGGCGGCCCTTCGCGTCCAGCGTGATGACGGTTGCCCCGTGAAATGTCCCACCCATGGCCTGTTCTTCCCCGGCGAAGTGCGGGCAAAGTGCTTAACTCCGCAATTCGCCACTTTTTTCTACGTTTTCCCACTGTATTGGAAAGGAATCGGCAGGTCAAGCACATGGCAGGGAATTTTTCTTGATGGGACAAAGACTTAGAGCAAAAATACAACACGAAATCTAGAAGTTAATTTGCATTATTATTCATGTAGTTATAAATCCGACTAGAAGTGACTTCTCAGGAGAAAGAGACGGCGTCGGACGGACCGGCGGCGCCGTGCTACCTTGCGCGGCGATATGCACCCGCCGCTCGCCGTCCTGCAGCGCTATCGCCCGCACGACTCCACGCTCGGCGGCCTGCTCGCGAGCCGTGCGGGCACCGACGCGGCGCGCACATTGCTCTGGTACGAGGGGCGGGAAACCAGCTACGCCGACTTCGCGCGCCGCGTCGAGGCGGCGGCGCGTGCGCTCGCCGCGCGCGGAATCGGCGCAGGCGACCGCGTCGGCGCCATGGCGACCAACAGCGCTGACTACGTGGCGCTGCTATTCGCGCTCGCGCGCCTGGGTGCGATCCTGGTGCCGATCAATCCGGAGTTCGGCCCGCAGGAAGCAGGCTACATCCTGCAGCACGCGGGAGTCCGCGCGGTGGCGGTCGTGCCAGCGGCGCTGGAGACCGCACTGGCGGCGGCCCAGCCCCTCGCGTACCCGGCCTGGTTCTTCATGCTCGAAGGCGAAAGCGAGGGCGTGCCGCGCCTGGACGAGTTGATCGAGGCGACCCCGTGGTGCGCGCTGCCGCCGCAGCCGGCGCCGGACGCCACCTGCCTGCTGCTCTACACCTCGGGCACGACCGGCTTTCCCAAGGGCGTGATGCACAGCCAGCGCAGCTTCGTCATTGCGGGCGAGGGCTTCGTCGCGCGCATGTGGCTGCAGCCCGAGGACCGCCTGATGTGTATTCTGCCGATGTTCCACATCAACGCGCTGTTCTACAC
>DAHVFK010000001.1 GCA_027317055.1 Betaproteobacteria bacterium
CGGCGGTATTGGCCGAGCCCGCCCGCGCGGTGTGCGCCGAGACGGTCGCGGTGTGGGCAAAGCACGCCACGTCGCCGACCGCCGCAGTGCCGCCCGGATTGGCGAGCGGGAACGAGCCCGCGACCGCGCCGGTGATGATGCCGTACAGCAGCCGCTCGAACGTCTGCGATCCGGTCACCGGGGTCTGCCCGTTCAGAGTGATCGCGGCCGGGGTCTGGATCACGCCCGAAGCGTCGCGGCCGGCGATCTGCGCCTTGGTCGCGGTGTCCGAGGCCGAGCTCGAGACCCAATCGACAAAGCCCGAGGGCGTGATGTCGTTGAATGCGACATTGATCGTGAAATCGACCGCGCCGCCGACCGCGGCGCTGTCAGCCTCCGGCATGTCGGCCGAGCCATAGGCGACGAGGTTGTTTGGAACGACGCTCATCGCGGCACCCGAACCTTCGGCGCCGCTACGATCGGCTGACCACGGCCGCCGGCCCAGATCTGCCCGGCGTTCCAGAAGCCGGGCGGCAGATCGCCGATGGCGATGTCCGGCTCAATATGTTCGAGCGATTTCGGGCAAGCGCCCGCGACCGCGGCGACGTGTGCAATCACCTTCGGCATTGTCGTTCCTCTTCGCGAAACGTCAGAGCGGCGTGGTCACCGGCAAGAGCGCGCAGCGGCAGTTCGGGTGCGCCGGCGGGCAGTCGTCGCCGGACGGGAAGTCGGCATCGAGGCCGATCGGCCCGGCGTCCTCGTTGTCCTGGCAAAGCTCTTCGACCAAGGCGTCGCCGGCGGTCAGCCATTCCTTTCCGGTCGCGACACCCGAGGCCTTGTAGCCGTCGAGATTGCCGCGGTTGTTCGCGGCGATGATCTCAGTGCGAGCGATCGTGGCTGCACGCGCCTTGGAGAAGCCGGCCGATGCCGCAATCTCAGTCGAGAGCGTTCTCGCGCCCCAGCCTTCGTCGATCGCCCGCGTCACCGTCGCGCGCAGCATGGCGCGCGTGTTCCCTTCGATCAGCGTCACCAGCGCGGCGGCGCGGTCCTGCGCCCATGCGACCGAGCGCTCGTTGACCTGATCGAGCATGTCCGGCACGCGGTCGCCGTCCGGCGTCGGCGGCAAGCCGAACTCGGCCCGCGCCTGGTTGATCGTGATCCCTTGCTCGAGCGCGAGGATCTTCAACGCGCGCTTGACGGCATCGGCATAGAGCGGGCCGATCGCGCCCGAAGCGGCGTCTTGCGCCTCGCTCCAATCGCCGAGATCGATCGCGGCGAGGATCTGTTCGACGCGCGACCCGGTCGGATCGTAGTCGCCACCCGTCGGCGCCGCGCTCTTACCGAGCCGCGCGCTGATCTCCGCCGCTACCTGGGCCGCGCGCCGCGCGAAGAAGGCTGACAGCTTCCGCCGCAATAAGGCTTCGCTCCGCGCCATCAAGGCGAGATTGCGGCCTGGCCCGGCGGCGAGGCGTGAAGCCTTGGCGAAAGGTGGCGATGGCCTTGCCGGCCGCGCCCTCCTCGTTATCGGGTGCGGCGGAAGGCGCTGCCGGGTCGCCCTCCGCCGCGCCGCCCGCGTCCGGCGAGGGAGTCGCGACGGGCTCGGGCGGGTTGATGATGTCTTTGAGCAGCACCGGGCCTTGCGTGGTGTCGACCATCAGTAGATCGGCGTCGGCCTCGGGGTTCATGCCGCGCTCGTCGCGCGCCTCGTTGCGGGTGATGATCCCTTCCTTGACGAGGCCGATCAGCATCGTCGCCTGGTCTTCGGCGTCGAGCGGCTGATCGGTCTGCCACACGAATTCGAGGTCGGTATTGCCCTTGTGGCGCTGCTCGATGCGGTCGACGAGGCGCTTTACCCAGGCGAGCGCCGCCTGGTTGCCTTCGTTCTCGGCCGCCTCCTGCATCGTGGCGCCGGTCGCGCGGTTGACCTGGTTGACGAGCTGCGTGGGCGAGAGCGCGAAGGTGTAGCAGACGATCCGCGCCAGCCATTCCTCGAACGCGACCTCGATCGGCGAGGTCTTGAACGCCTGGTACTTCGACCCGGCCGGCGCCCAGATCAGCTTGTTGCGCTCGTGCAGATTGCCGGCGAGGATCGAGTCGAACCACTCCTGGAACTGGCGGATCTGCTCCGCGTTCCAATCGGCCGGCGCCGACAGGATGCCCTCGGGAACGTTGCCCGAGGTGTAGTAGCCGAGCTGGGTGATCGCCCGGCGCAGCCCGATGTTGATGTAGAGCAGGATCTGCTCGACCGGGCTGAAGCCATAGACCTTGCCGGGTCGCGGGTTGCGCGGCAGGTAGAGCAATTCGTCGCTGGTCAGCAATCGCCACGGGCGGCCGCGGATCACCTGTTCATAGGCGGGCGCCGGTGGTGCTGGCTTGCGCCCGGTGTCGTCAAGCAACAGCTTGATCGTGGCCCCGTCGACCACATCGATCCCGCTCACGTCGCCGCCGCGCGTCTTCCTGATCTCGAACGCCGGCGCGTCGGTGGTCAGCATTTCGTGGAGCGCCATGCGCAGCCAGGTCGCGAAATCAACGTCGCCGTCCGGGTGCTCCCAGAATTCGGTGGCGGCCTTGATGCGGCGCTCGGCGTCGGATTTCGGGTTCTCGGGGTCGCGGCTGACGAGCTGCCAGTCGAAGCGCCCGACCTGGTCCTTGCGGGTCTCGATCGCGATGGCGACGAGGTAGTATTCGGCCAGCATGCGCAGCTCGGCGAAGCCGACATCGGTCCAACTGCGCGGCGTGTAGTCGAGGTTATAGCCGGGCGGGAAGTCGCGAACCCGCACCCGCTCGGGATCGGTCGGGACCAGCGGCAGGCCGGGCGAGAAGATCCCGCTCGGGGTGAAGGCGCTGGCGGCGGCGCCGCTCAGCACGCCACCGCCGGTCATGCGTGCGGGCGCGCCCCAGCTATAGCCGACGAGCGGCGTGCGCACTCCCCCCGAAGGCGGCATGGGCAGTCCTTTGGTCAGTTCGGGCGCAAGAAGCGGCGGCGGCCGGGCGATCGCAGCAGGCGGCCCACACCGAGCGCCAAAAGCTGCGGCGGCGCGATCGCCAGCCATTCGATCGGCGCGAAACTGTCACCAGCGATGGCGGTATCGCCGGTCCACTCGGCCAGCGCCTGCGGGTCGATGCTGGCCCGCGCCAGGAATTCGAGTGCGGCCGCCGCATCGGCGGTGACCGAGACACTGACCGCGCCGGTGCTCTCGACGGGTGCATTCGTGTCGCGAGCAGCGCGGACCAGCGCCTCGGCGCCGAGCACCGGATCGCCGCGCGCGCTCGCCAGAATGCCGGCCAGCAACAATAGATCGACCTTGGCGAGGCCGAGCGCTTCGGCTGTGACGGCCGCGTCGCGCAACAGCCGCCCGGTCGTTTCGAGCGGCACGACGCTATCGAGGCTCACCCCGAGCGCGCCGGTCCATTCGGCGGGCGAAATCGCGTCGCGCTTCTGTCCGGCGCCGCTTTCGGCGGGGCTGCTCGCATCCGACAATGCGCGGCGCAGCGCCTCGGCCGGGACCGCGCCATCGGCGCGCTGTGTCGCGAGCCCCGCGAAAATCACCGTTCCATCGGCGCGTTGCAGCGCCTGGCTTTCTATGGGCGCCATCTGGTTTTCGATGACGGCGACGGCGCCCAGGTTCTCGGCCGGCACGGCGGGATCGCCGCGCACGGCAGCCGCGCTCTCGAATGCGAGCCAGCGATCGGCAAGCGCGGCGGCCAAATCCTCGAGCTCGGCGCTGGCGTCGCCGCGCTGCGCGGCCGTGCTCTCGGCGGGCAGCCCGCTATCTTTGGCGAGGCCGGCAAGGATGCCGATCGCCATCAGCGCGTCGGCCGTAACCGCCGTCCCGCTGCTGGGCGTCGTCAGCGCCGCGGCGACCATGATCCATGATGCGGTCGAGAGCGTGACCCCGACCGCGATGCTGGATTGGGCGCTGCTGACGTTCTGGTATTCGGCAGCGCAGACCGGCGCCGTCTTGTAGCCGGTCAGCACGGTAAAGCCGGTCCCGGCGGTGACCGTGCCCGCGCCCGCGCCGACCACAAAGCCCAGCAGCAAATCCACGGCGCTGGTGGTCGAGACGCCCGAGACCGAGGGGTTGCCGCTGGTGCCATTGGCGTGCGCCGGCAGCGAGCTGTTGGCGTCCCACCCGATCGCCGAACCGCCGTTGTAAACCCCGAAGGCGTAGCTCGATATTTCCAGTGCCGCGGTCGAGATGCCGCCGGCCGTGATCGTGATCGCCGCCGCGCTCAGCGCCGAGGTGGCGTCGGCGTACCACACCGATAGGCCGCGCGTGCCGCCCGGATCGAGCTGGCGCGAGCCGAGCTGCGTCCAGGTCAGGCTCGCGCCCGCTACACTCTCGGTCAGCCCAGACAGCCCGCTCGCGTCGTACCACGCGATTTCGAGGATGATGCGATCGGCGGTATTGGTCGTCGTCAGATTTGGTGGTGAGCGTCGCGGCGCCGTTGCCGGTGTTGGTCGCCGTGCCGTCGATCGTGAATGCCATCGGTTAGCCCGGGGCGCCCCTCACCCCGGAGGGGTTGCGGTCGGGATCGGCGGCAGCGCGTTCGCGTCGGTGCGCGGCACGATCGCCCATTTGGGCGCGGTCGGGATCGTGGTCGCGGCGTTCTCGACGTTGGTCTTCATCCACGCCCACGCCGCGGCGGCACCGGGCGCGCCGGCATCGTCGAGCATCGCCACACCGCCGAGCAGATAGAGCGGGTAGCCCTCGACGCTGAGGTTGTTCAGAAACCCCTTATAGACGTTGTTGAGCCCGCTCGGCCAGAAGGTCGCCTCGAAGCGCGGGCGGAACGGCTGGAAGCCGTCGCCATTGCCGATGTCATAGGCCGCAACGGCGCTGTCGTCGGCGCACACCATCGTCTGGGCGATCGGGCCGCTAGTCCAGGGCTGGCAGTTGCCGGCGGCCAGCATCGCCCGCGCGCTGGCAGAGCCACTCACGCCTGTTAGGTTATCGTTGAACTTCGTGGTGCTAGTCCAACCCAGCATCGCCGAAATGTCGGTTCCGGTCGAGGGCGCGCTCGCATAGCTGAGGCTCGCACCGGCGCCGGTTGCGCTGGTCTGGATCTCCATCACCGTCGCCGAGCCATTGTTGGTCAGCGCCGGTGAGATAATCACCGGGATACCGGCTGAACTGATCGCCGTCTTCAACAGCGACGTGACCGAGACCACACCGGCGACGGGATAAAATTGCGTCGCAGTGCTGAAGTTCAGCCCGGTCACCTGATAGGCCGTGCCGTTGACGGTGATCGCGAAGCCGCCATTGGTGATCGCCTGGAAAGTGGCGAGCTTGCCGGCGAGCGCCGGGCCGGTGATCCGCGCCGGGAAGGCGAGGCTCGTCACCGCGTCGAAATCGTAGTTCGAGCCGAGCATCTGCGCGCTGGTCAGCGGCGTGTTGGAATTCGCGGTCGTGTCGACGAACGAAAGCGTTACCGAGCCGCCCGCGGGTACGCTCGGGAGGACCGCCGCCACGACCGCAAACTCGACCGAGCCATCCGGGTAGCGGGTTTTGACGTCCGCCTGGCTCGGCACCGGCGCACCATTCACCAGGATCATCGGCGCGTGCGGGATCGCCCCGTCGATGAATGGCCGGCCGAATTGCATCGGGTAGTTGGTTTCGCCGGCCCCGCTCGCATCGGAGACGGTGATCGTGTTGCCCGCCGGCGGAGGCGAGGCGCCGATCGTCACCACGACGGGGGTCGATGCCGTGGCGAATGCCGGCCCGGCCGCGAGCGCGAGCCCGCCGGCGAGGAGCAGCGCGCGCCGGATCATCATCCTCACGGCGTCGCGGTCAGGGTGACGTTGCACTGCCCGTTGCCGCCGGCGCAGCTGGTGTTGCTGAGCGCCGTCCCGCCGACCTGCAATTGCAGCGGGGTCGCGCCGATCGAGAACAGCGCCGCATCGGGGCCGCTCAGCGCCACGCTGCCGGTCCAATTGGAGGGTGTGACCGTGATCGGGCAGACGACGGCGCCGGCCGGCGCGCTGCCGGTGAAGGAGGCGACCGGCGCGCAGCTGACGGCGGTCGAAGCCGGCGAGCCGACGGTGACCACGACATTGACGCTGGCGGCCGAAGCCGGGAGCGCCAAGCCGCCGGTCGCGGCGATCAGAAGAGCGGCGAGCGTGAGCCTGCGGTGCATGATTTTCAGTCCTTTGGTTCGTTGTCCCAAACGCATGGCCAGCCCGCGGCCTCCTCGGCCGAGGCCCATTGCCTCAGCGCGGCGGCGGCGTACATCTGGCATTCGAGCACCGCGATCGTGCGCGGCGAACCGGTCAATCCGTGCGCGTGCTGCATCGCAGCAAACGCGCGGCTCATCAGCCGCTCGCGGTCGGTCCTGTCCGCCATGTCCATTCTCGCCAATAGAAACGGCCGCCTATTGGGCGGTTCGCGGCGCGACGTGTTCCGGATGGGCGGCGGCTTTCGCGGCCTCAGCGGCCGTCTGCGCGGCCCGCCGGCGGTAGGTGTCGAAAATGCCCTCGCTCGAAATCGGCGCGACCAGCAAATCGGTCAGCGCCCACACCAGCGCATCGACCCGATCGGGCGACTGCCCGCGCTTGCGTTCGTCATCATCGGTCGTGAACGCGACCATCTGGTCCTCGAGCTGCGGGAACGCGCCCATGTGGTGCATCCGGCCCTGCTCATAGAGCGCCGCGACGGGCTCGGCCCGCACCGCCTTGCCGCGCGTCGCACGCACGGCGCGGTAGCTGACGTCGGGGTCGATCACCCTGAGCGTCGCCTCGACCATCTCGCCGCCGTTGTTGACCTCGGCCACAACCCGGTCGGCGCGGTGCTCGCGGTACGCGGAAATCGCCAGCCGCGCCCACTCCGCCGGCGCGTAATGGCCGCTGAGATCGGCGAGCACATAGCCGTGGCCGCGCGCATCCTTGCCGGCCACGATCAGCCCGGTTTCGTCGGCGTCCTCGCCCGACGTCGCCGCCGGGTCGATCGCCACAACGACCCGGGTCAAGGTCGGGTGCATCCCGTGCCGCAGCCGGCCGCGCTCGACGAGATCGCGGGTCCACAACGCGCCCGGCACGTCATCGAGCAGCTCGGCGAGCAATTCCTGCCGTCCGAGCCGGGTGCCTTCGTACTTGCGCAGCAACTGCGCGAGGAACGGCGCCGGCAGGTTCGCCCGGTTCGCGTAGGTCGCCCCGCGCCGCACCGCCGTTGTCGGGTCCGCCAAGAGGCCGCGCACGATCGCCGTGGGCCGCGGCGTGGTGGTCACCATCGCCCGCGGATCGGCCCCGTGCCGCAGCCCGAACATCGCCTGATCCCAGGCTTCGGGATAGCGCCAGGCCGCGAGCTCATCAGCCCAGATCGTGTCGTGCTGCGGCCCGCGCAGCTGGTCCGGCCGCTCGGCCGAATAGGTCGCGGCCTGCGCCCCGTTGGGCCACACCAGCCGCTGTTTGCCTGGCTCATAGGTCGGGCGCAGCCAGGGCGCCGAGATTGCCAGGATGCCGGCCGGCCCCTCGATCATCACCTTGCGCACGTCCGCGCCGGTGCGCCCGATCAGCCCGATCCGGCGCCCTTTCCCGCTTTCGACGCGCTCGCGAACCCACTCGGCGCCCGAGCGCGACTTGCCGAATCCGCGCCCAGCCAGCAGCAGAAAGACGAACCACTCGCCATCGGGCGCGAGCTGGTCAGCCCTCGCCCACCAGCTCCGCCACGCCCACGGGAAGCTGCGCTGCTGTGCCGGGGTCAGCCGGCACAACACCGCCCGCCGCTGACCCGGCGTCAGTTGCGCCAGCCGTTCGACCGGCGACATCGTCGATGAGTTCGAGATTGCGCTGTCGGGCATCGTCCACTTGCAGAGGGCCGCCCTCGGGGCCGGTCAGGGTCACGTGCCGCAGGTCGGGAAGCGTCTTGCGGATCAGCCCGAGCGCCGCGGTCACCTGCGCCCCGCTCAGCAGCACCGTGCCGTCGACGAATGCGATCAGGCGGTTGATGAGCTGACTGGACCGGATCTTGTCACGCGCCCGCTCGTCGTGATTAGGCTGCCGGGTGCGCGCCGCCATGGTCAAACTCCGGTAGCAGGATCGCGGCGAGGCCGGCCGCCGCCATCAGCACTTGGATCGCCGCCTGCAGCACCGCGCTATCGACGTGAACGCCACTGGCCGCCAAGAGCGCGCCGAGGCCGGCATAGGTCGAGGGCTCGCGCAACCGCGCCAAGAGGAACATCAAAATCATTTCTTCGCCTCATCGATGCGCGGCGGGACTTGCCGGCTCCAATCGTGCTCCGCGCCCCACTCGGTTTCCCGCGCCCGCATGTCGTCGAGCGCCTCGTCGGGCTCATCGGGCTCGGGTTCGGCGTCGCCGTTGTCCTCGTCGTCACAATCGACCGCGGCTGAGGAATTGAGGCAGTTCTCGCACCAAAATCCGGGATAAAACAGCAGGCCGCCGCAGCCGTGGCATTCGCAGACCAGCACCTCGACAAAGCCCGGAAATTTCATCGATCGCAGCCGCCGGCCGCGCTGCGCGCCATCGCCCGGCTTACCTGCGTCGCTGTCCATTCGCCCCCCCAAGGTGCTGGGATCCCGCGCGCATTCAGTGCGCGGGCGAGTTCCCTTAACGAATTGCAACCCGCCATCAAAGCAGCGTCCAGATACGGACGCACGTCATTGGCGCGCTCGTCGGCGATCTTGCTCTTCGCCCGCCGCGCGCGATAGGCGCCGGCGCGGTTCGCGTTCAGCACGCCGCCGAGCCTGGTGATCGCCCGGCCTGAGCGGCGCGCAACCCATGCGCCGTCGCGCTCGATCGCCGCCTTGACCACAGCCAGCGCCGCCTTGGTGCGCTGCGAGGTCATACCGGCCTCGAATTCGGCGATCAGCGCCAGCACGCCGATGATCAGCTTGCCGATCGGCCCCGGCGGAATATCCGGCAAATCGCAAAAGACCACGCCGCCGTCGCCGAGACCTTCGACCAGCGCCAGCAGAAACCGCGCGTTGCGGGCCAGCCGATCGAGCTTGGCGACGATCAGCACGCACCGGCGCAGCCGACATTCGGCCAGCGCCTTGGCCAACTCCGGCCGCTCGTTGCGCTTGCCGCTCTCGACCTCGGTATAGGTGGTGATGATCTTGCCGCCGACCGCCGCGATGTGGGCCGCCACCCGTTCCCGCTGGGCTTCCAGCCCGAGCCCGGAGGCGCCCTGCTTGTCGGTCGAGACCCGGTAGTAGGCGACGAACCGTGGCGAGCCAGGCGCACCACGCGCTCGCGCTGCCGCCGGCGCTGCCATCCTCGCCCCGTCACATTATCGGTGGTCCGTTCGGCAGAAAGAGACAGAGCGCCGGTTTGTTTAATGCCGATCTTTACGGTGCGCGCGTCTTTTTCTGCGATCCTGCCGTGTAGTATGCCCGACGACCCCGATCACTCTAAGGCGCAGCACCCTGGATCTATTCGCTCCGGGCTCAGCTCCGGCCAGTTGCACACGACCAGGTCCTCGCCCGGCGTCGCGATCGGCTGCCGCCAGCACAGCGCGCCGAGCCCGACGCGGAACAACCACTCGCCCCGCTGGCTCGGGGTCATCACCTCCCACGCGGTGATCACCAGGCGGATGCGCGGCGCCGGGACCGGCCGCCCCAGGCTCGCCGAGATCCACCGCTCGCTGCAACCGAGCATCGCCGCGATCGAGCGCTGCCGCAGCCCGATCGCGCGCGCCCGCTGCCGCCAGCTCAGCTGATCGGGAACCACGGGAGCGCGGTCATCCAGGGCATACTGCCACCGCTCTCGGCCGGCGCGGGCTCGACCCTCACCTCGATCCGCGGCGGAGGACATGGCAAGATCAGGCCGCCCGGGCCGGCGCCATAGCACCAGCACTCGGCCATCGGCCGCAGCAGCCGAGCGTGACAGGGGCGCCCGGCCCCGGCCTCGCTGCGCAGCTGGCAGATCCGCAGCCGGATCGCATCGAAATCGTCCACCACCGGCTCAGCCATCGGCCGCCTCCCGCTCCACCGCCTGCTCGCTCACCGAGACGCCCAGCTCGTCGCGCACCCGCTTGACCGGATCGCCCCGGCGCGGTGCCGCAAACGCCGCCGCGTTCCGCTCGCCCCACGCCGCGATGTTGGCTCTCGCCTCGCGGCACGCCGCCTCGACATAGGCGATTTCCGCAGGCGTCGGCGCCGGCCGGCGTGCCGCTGGCGGCGGCTTGCCGAAGTGTCGCCGCCACATCGCCTCGGCCTGCCCGGCAAGCCGCGCAGCGAACCACAGACGGTCCGGGTCGATCGGGCTGCGATCTTCGAACGCACCAAGCATAACGCGCCGCCATCCGTAATCGTAGGCATGCGCAAACCACCGCTCCTCAGTAGTACGCTCTGCATTCGACTGTTGGAGGAGGAGCGTCCGGTGCCCGATAGCTGGAAATTCCGGCGCCGCCATTGGCAGTACGAACATTTACCTCTCCAGGCTGATCGAGCCAGCGGTCCTCGGTGAGCCAGCGGGCCGGGTTGCACCACTGCCGGTCGGCCGGTTTGGTGGCGATGTACCGGGCGGCGCCCGCCAGCAATGCGGCGGGTGTGGCCCCGCGAGCGATGGCGCGGCGGTAGGCCTGCGCGGCAGCCGGCCTCGCGACCTTGTGCGGCCAGGCGGCCCACCACTCGGCGAAGCCTGGTGGGCTCAGCGGGGTCGGTGCGTGCTGACCTTCTTCCCCGAGATTGTTTTCAACCTCGCGCGCGCGATTCGAGCGAAGCGAGATATCTACTCTTCTCTTATCTAAGAGGGGGCGCGTTTCATCGTTGATATCATGGGCGTTTTCGGCCGATGAAACGCTCGATGAAACGCATGAAACACCGACCCTAAATGTTTCATCGTTATCGGGTGCTGACCTAGTTTCGGGGTGCTGCGAGCCGTCGATCGGCAGCATCATCGACAGTTGACGGGGTCGTGCCCGGTGAGCCCTCACCCGCTCGGTGCTTTTGGCGACAGAGCGCACCGCTGCCTGCGCCGCCGCATAGCCGGCCTTGACCGCGCCGGCGCCTTGATGCTGAGCCCAATTGCGGAGCGTCGTGCCGACGACGATCGCCTTTTCGATAAAGACATCCCAGATGCGCCGCAGCAGGTCGAGCGGATAGTCGGTGCCAGCGGCGACCTCCTCGAGGTCGAACCCGGCGAGCGATCCATCATGCTGCCCGGCGAAATCGAGCGCCCAACTGTAGAGTGCCCACACATGTCCGGCCGGGCAGCCGGCCTTTGCGGCGACGGCGCGCCACTTCGGGTTAGCTGGTGCGCCATGCTTTAGCTTCAGCCAAAATCCGCTCATGGCTCGCCCCCGACGAAACTAGTTTCGAGAGCGCAGACCGCGGTCATCGTGCTGCGGAAAGCAATCGCCAGCCGAAAACCAAGTTCCCGGCTTAGCCAATAGCCGTTGACCCCGTAAGTCGCATACGCACGCTGGCGCGGCGTCAGTTTGCTCATTTCTGATCTCCCCTTCCCCGAGAGCAGTGCGGCCGGCTAGCTCCACCAGCCGGTGATCGTGAACCCAGTGTTGGCGGTGACCGCGACGATGCGCGGCCCGACATAGAGGCCGGGCGGGACGGCGCCGAGCGCCACGGTTTCGCCGCCGGCGGTAACGACGGTCAGCACCGTGCCGCTGGCGCCGGCGACGAGCAGCGCCTCGACGGCGGTCGGAAACGTCCCGGTGCCGGCGCCGAGCGAGAAGGCGTGGTTGAAGCTGCGCATCGCGCTCACCAGCGCCGGGCGGCGAAGGCCTGCCCGGTGGTGCCGCCGTAAAGACTGACCGCACCCGCCGGGTGGTAGCCGTCCGGTGTGACGAAGATCGCGCCGGCGGCAACCGGGATAGACGCGCCGCCGGCGGTCGCCACCCCGACATCGCACACATAGAGCGGGTGCGTGAGGTCGAGATTGGCGACGAGATAGCCGTTGGTCGGGACGGCCCCGCCGAACAGTGTCTGCGCGCTGCCGCCGGCCGTGATCGTGCCCGAGCCGTCCGATGCGGGCGCCGCGGCGGCGTTGATCACCGGCATCGGCGCACTCGAGCTGACCGGCGTGGCGACCCCGCCGACGAGCGCCGCCTCGACATGCTCCGGCACCAAATTGGACTGCGCGTCGCTCTGTGTGGCGATCGTCTGCACGGCGGAATTGGCGTCCTTGATTAGCAGGGCCATACGCTCTCCTCAGAGAAAAAAGAGGCCGGGAGGGAGCGTCCCGCCCGGCCGCGTTAACCTAAAAGCTGCGGGCTTCGACCCAGACGGAGGCCTGGCCGGTGCAATAGACCGAGACGCCGCCGATCGGGATGTAGCCTGGCGGCGTGGTGTAGGCGACGTTGGCTCCGGTCACCGGATCATGGCCGAACGGGAAGCCATGATTTGGGCCGGCATTGCCCATCGCCGCGTAGTCGTCCTCGGCCCAGCATTGATTGAGCCCGTTTTGTGCGGCCGGAACGGCGAGCGTGAAGCCGTGCTGCGGTTTGAAGTTCCAGGTGATGACGGTCGGAACATTGGCGGTCACGTACTCCGACCAGTCGCAGACGTAGACGTAGCCGGGGGTGCACGGCACGGCATAGGCCGCGCCGGCGAACGCGGTGGCCGAGAGGCCAAAGAGGGCGGCCGAAAGCAACAAGCGTTTCATCGTGGGTAACCTTGCCAGGAAGGGGCGGATCGGGAATGTGCGGCGCGCTTGCCCCGGCGGCGCGCCGAACCTGATTGAAAGCGAGAGCGTCGGCGGCATAGGCTCGGGCGTTCCTTGCCAGGAACCGCCCGTCCCGGAGAGGCGTAAAAGCTCCGGGAGCCGGCGGCGGCCGGAAATGCGCGCCAAGCCCGGCCGCCGTCGCGCTCATGCGGCGAGCGCGCCCGCCGGTCTGCGCAGCCACCAGGCAAGCCCGAGGAGCGACACGCCGAGTAGCGCCAGCGTGCTTGGTTCGGGCACGGCCGCCCGGCGGCCCACGATCTCGCCCGAGGAGATCACCGCCGTCTCGCTGCCGGTGGTGTGCGACAGCGCCGACAGAAAGACCCCGCGCGACAGGTTTTCGAGGGCGATGTCGATCGCCGCGGCAGCGCCGGCGAAGGTCGAGAGGAACGTGGCGTCGCCGCTGCGGGCGCTGATCGTCAGCGTGCCGATCAGATCGGGGTTCGGCGAATCGTCCTTGAGCAGCGACCAGCCGACCGTGCCGGCGAGGCTGTCGCCATCGACGCCATGATAGGCGAGCGCCTGGCTGCCATGGATCGCAAAGTTGCCGCCGGAGATCGTTCCGCTGGTGAGCCAGGCGAGCGGCCCCAGCGTGTAGCCGCCGAGGTCGGAACCAAAGAGCGCGGTTCCGTGCGCGGCTGCGCCGGCGACGTTCAGCGCGCCGCCCCCGGTGCCGGAAAAGCTGTAGTAGCCGGCGGCGCTGTTGGCGATGGTGATTTGCGCGGCGTGCGCGGCGCCGGCGGCGAGGCCAATGGCGCAACCGAGCGCCAGGGCTGGAATCCTTGTCTTCATGGCCAGGTCGTCTCCTTGCCAGGGGTGTGCCGCGGAACCGCCGCGGCGCGGATCTGGGCTGTCGCGCTCACTGCGCGGCATCGGCGAACAGAGTGGCGAGATCGCTGGCCCGGTGCGGCCACACGCTGATCCGCAGCAGCGGCTTGTCGCTGTAGCGCTTGATGACCTGGCCCTCGACGATCTGCTTGTCGTCGGCCCAGAGCATCCCGTTGCACGCGTCGCAGATTTTGCCGAGGTTGTCCCAATCGGGCTTGACGGTCGGCGCGACCATGCCGAGCAGCGCCTCGCGCCGTTTTTTGCCAGAGAAGGAAGTCGGGATCGGGAAATCCGCCTCGATCAGGACGCGAAGCGCGCAGGTAAAGAGCGGGCGGCCGTCCATCGCCTTTTGCGCGGCGAGCCGTAAATTTCCCTCGTACTGCGCGGTCTTCTCGTCGGGGTGGGTGACGAAGTAACCATTCGGCAGGCGGTCGCGACGCACCGCGCCCTTGCCTCGGGGATGCCCGATCATCTCGACGACAAGCGGCCAGGTCATGCCGCGGCACCTGCGCAGCGCGAGCACAGGCCCGGCGCTACCCAGTGACAGCCGCCCGCGCAGGTGCGCTCGTCGGTGCAGCCGCAGATGCGGCATTGCCGGTCATCGACCGCCGCCCGCTCTGGGGTCGGTTTGCGCGGGGCGAAGAGATCGGCCGCCGCGCGCAGCTGTTGCGCCGTGGGCCGCGTCTTCTTCCAGCGATTCGTTCCGCGCAGGAAGCCGAGCGACCTCATTGGACCAGCTCCTCGGTCTTGCGCGGCCGGCCGCGGCGCTTCGGCGCATCGGGCTCGGCGCTCAGCGGGGCGGCCTCGCTATGTTGTCCGCGCCGCTCTGACACCAGCTGGCCGAGCCGGTAGCCCGGTTCGACCGGTTCCTCGCGCCGGGGTTTCGGCGTCTTTGGCTGATGGTCGAACAGGTCGCCCTGATCCCACACGCCGAGCTCGTCGCAATAGGCGGCAAGCGCGCTCAGGAAGTCGTTGCGCTTGTCGTCTTCCATGTTCCTGAGCTTCAGCGCCATCTTCAGCGCGGCGCGGTTGAAGCCGTAATCCTCGGCCTCCTGATAGAGGTTTCCGAGGTCGCTGCGGGCTAGATCGGCGAGCGCCTTCTTGCTATCGATGCGCCGCACCAAGCCCTTGAGCTTGCTGATATTGATCCGCGCGCCGTCGCTACTATCTTCCGCCATGACGGAACTCCCCTTCCGTTGTTGACCGCCCGGTTACCCCGCCGGGCGACTTTCGGGTCCCGGCCCGGAGCGTGATCCCCCGACTGGTCCGCTCCGGGCCGGCCCGCGCCGCACGCCGGGGGGCGGTGGCGCATCTCGGTCCATGTCGCCGATTCGTTCTCTGCTGCCGGTCTGGGCCGGTCCAGCGAGCCGCTAAGCTGCAACCCACGATGGGCGTAAGGATTGCGCTCAGGCGCAGTGCGTGTGCGCATGCTATGGCGCGGGGATGCAGAAGCACGTTCACGCCCTGCGCGCGTCGTCAGCCGCTCGCAGGAAATCGTCCGGCGTCACTTCGCCAGCGGTCGCCTCTTTAATTCGGGCGGCAACGTCGCGGCCGGGCCAAGTGCGCCCCTCGCAAAGGTCCGTTAGATGCGAGGGGGAGATCCCCACGCGCCCAGCGAACACGAAACGTTTGGTGCGCTCCCGGCGGAGCCAATCGGCAAGCTGCATTGGACGAATATCGGTGACACCGAATATTCGGTCAAGATGTAATTTTTCGGTCCCCGCGAATGGCGTCCGCTGGCCTGCCGAGGCAGGCTTCGGCGATGGCTAGGAAGCGGATCAAGAGCGCCGACCGGCCGCCAGCGCTGCCGCATTTTCTGAAGCAATGGCGGAAATTTCGGAAGCTGACGCAAGAAGAGCTGGCATCGCGGGCGGGAACCACGGCGTCAACAATCTCTGAGCTGGAACACGGAAACCAGCGCTATACGCAGCAGCTTCTTGAAGCGCTTGCGCGGGAGCTGCAAACGCACCCCGGTCTCATCCTGTTGCGGGCGCCAGACATAGAGGCCGAAGCGTGGCTCATTCTTGAGGGCCTCCCGGCGCTCGAGCGCAAACGCGCGATGGACCTGCTTCGCGTGCTCGCCGACCGACCGCAACAAGCCGCCGAGTGAGCGCACCGCCCGCCGCCGACCGCGCGGTGCGCTACGCTCTGATCGCCGTCCTTCTTCCTCTGCTTCTCACGCGAGGCGCAGCGATACCGCCTGTGTCGGCACGCGAGCACGCCGCTATCTGCTGCAAAACCTGCTCGGCCGGGAAGGCATGCGGGGACTCGTGCATTAGTCGGGATAAGGCCTGCCATCGCCGAGCCGGCTGCGCCTGCGATCGCCGGAAATAATTTCGGCAGGAGCGAAGTTTTCGGTTGCAGTGAATTTCGGTCTCACCTAAATTCCCTCTGTCAACGCGACGGAGGGGAAGATGGCGTCATTTGCGGGATTGAGCCTCAGATCGGCCGGCGAGCGCGCTTACGACCGGCGCAGCGCCGAGGCCGAGCTGGCGGATATCGAGCGGGGCGAGGAGGCGTTTCTGCGCGCCGTCGATGTGTGGGCGCGGAAGCACCATGGCGATCGGGACGCGATCTTCAATTATCTCGGCGATTTTCTCTGCGACTACTTTCACGGTCGCCGGCGCGACGCGGCAGAGGAACTCGGCCTCGATGCCGACGAGGCCGATAATTTCGGCGCAACCCGTGATCGCATGATCGCCACGTTGGTGGCGGGAGGCCGGCTGTGAGCGCCGGGTTTCCGCGCCTGTCGCCGGTCGAGGCCGCGATCTACGGCACGCCCGAAGCCAGGGCGCGCGACCGCGCGCCGATCATGCGCAAGCCGAGCTACGGCATGGCGCTGCTGTTTACGCTGCTGCGATCCGTCCGCCGCGCCGGCCCCGACGCGCTCGAAATCGACAAGTTGCGCTTTGTCATGGTCGACGGCGGCGACACCTCGAACGGTCTGACCCTCCGCCACACGCGCCTCTTCCGGCTGGACGGGACCGGGCAGACCTACCGGCTGATCGTCGAGCCGGTGCCGGAGACGCACCGATGAGCGCCGCCCGCCCGTTCAACAGCAAGCGGCAGGCGCATTGCGAGGGCAAGGCCAGGTTCGCCAGCCCGGCGCTCGCCCGCCGCCGCGCCGTGGCCTTTTGCCGGCCGACCCGGCGCCACGCCCGGCGGACGGCCGTGGCCTACCGCTGCGAATATTGCGGCGGCTGGTATCTGGCGGAGCGCGGACCATGAGCGCCGACCCGGCCGAGGCGCGGGTCTACGGCTTCACCCGTGGGACGATGCGCGACTGCCTGATGGTGATCGAGGAGCTGACCGCGGCCAACGGGATCAGCCCGAGCTTTGCCGAGATCCGGCGCGAGCTGGACCTGGCGAGCATGTCGCAGGTGGCGCGCCTGATCGCCGCGCTCGAATTCCGTGGCCATCTGGCCCGGCGCCCCGGCCGCGCGCGCACCCTGACCGTGCTGCGCTCGATCCCGCTGCCCGAGGAGCCGGAGATCGAGCTGACCGCGAGCGGCTGGCTCGCGGCGCAATCGCTGGAGAGGTCGCCATGAAGCCGCAGACGCTGTCCGCGCCGGATCGGCGACCCGGGCGCGACGGGCGGACCCCGGCCGAGAAAGCGCTCGACCAGGGCGGCAACCTGCTGTGGTGGTCGGTGATCGGGGTCATCGGCAGCATCGGGTTCTGCTTTTACCTGATCTGGGCGATCGCCCTGGCGGGCTCGCCATGAAGGGCCGGCTGAGGCGGCTCTTCGATCTTGCCTGTATTGCGGTGGTGTCGCTGTGGCTGCTGCTGCTGCTGGCGGTGTGCACCGTGGTGCTGCTGGTCGCCTGGGTGCTGCGCCCGCTGTTGCATCCCTGTCGAGCGTGGAGGCCGTGATGGACCAAATTCCCCAGCGATCCGCGATGGCGGTGGACGCCGGAAATCAGCAGAAACGCCGCCATGCGACCGGACGCCAACCAGGAGGCGACCATGTAACCGAACCCCACGTTCCGATACGCCGCCGTGCGGAGGGCGATTTGGCTCCCGGCTCGGGCGGACGGCCGGGGGAGGAAATGCCCCCGGCACCGTCGCTCGCCGCCGCAATCGCCGAGCTTGAACGGGTATTGCCCGTCACCGGCGGGAAGCGCCAGGCGGCGATCACCGAGAAGCTGCGGCGGCTGCGCGCGGTGCAGGCCTGGCGCAACGAGGGGCCCGCGCCATGAGCGCGCGCATTCAGGCGGCGTGCCGGCGCTGCGGCGGCGGCGATCTCGGAGCCGAGGTGACCGTGTGGGGCGTGTTCGAAGTTGGCGCGCTCGTCAACGTCGACCTCAGTCAGTCGATTGAGGTCAAGCGGCGCGGCTGGGCCATTTGCCTTGACTGCGGCGAGGCCCAGCCGATCCAGGCCGAGGAGAGCACCACATGACGAGCATCTCGCCCAAAGGCCCGGCCGATTGCCTGGCGCACTGCCGAATATGGTTGCCGGATACGGAGTACGACATGGCCGTCCTCCTGATCTCCCTCCTCGTCGAGACCCAGAAGCA
This sequence comes from Betaproteobacteria bacterium, assembly GCA_027317055.1. Taxonomy (GTDB): domain Bacteria; phylum Pseudomonadota; class Gammaproteobacteria; order Burkholderiales; family SG8-39; genus DAHVFK01. Next base: position 17,960 of record DAHVFK010000001.1, read on the forward strand.
CGCTGCCACGGTGGCGGCGATCGAGGAAAGTCACCGTCGCGCGATGGCGATCATCGATCGGCATCTCTCGGCCGAAAAGGAACCGTCCGATGGCTGACTGGATCGTCTGGTCGGAGGAGCACGAGGCGTGGTTGGGGCCGAACCACCAAGGCTACAGGGGCTCGATCGTCGCCGCCGGCCGCTATGACGAGGACATCGCCAAGCGGATCGAGCGCAACGCGAACTACCGCGCGGCCTTGCCGCAAGCGGTGGCGATGCCCGACCCGCTGCCCCGGCTGACGCTGTGAGGTTCACCGAGCACGCGATCCTGCGCCGCCTCGCCCAGCAGGCTGCCGCTTTTTACGAGGCGATGACGCCGCAGAAGCAGGCGAGCCCCGAGGGTCGCGAGCTGATGCGCTGGCTGACTGTGCTCGGCGCCTGGGACGCCGAACACCCTGCGGCGGCCGAGCCGCGGCTGCCGCTCCTGGAAGGACCGAAAGATGCCTGATCCGACCTTACGGACGGTCAGCGCCAGCCAGGCGGCGGCGCTGTTCGACCAGAGCCCCTACTGCACGCGCTGGATGCTATGGCAGCATTTTGCGCGAGGCCTGCCGCTCGGTGCCGAACCGGACGAGCGGATCGAATGGGGCACCCTGTTGCAGGACGACATCTTGCGGGCGACGGCGCGGCGTTACCGCTTCGAGGTCGAGGAAAACTCCGAGAGCATCTACCTGCGCCGCGGCCCACTCGGGGCGACGATCGATGGCCGCATGCGTGTCCCCGATCAGGGCGACGTCATCATTGAGGCGAAAAACATAGACTGGCAGCGCTGGCGCGACACCTGGTCGGAGAGCGCCGCGGCGCCGCACGTCGAGATCCAGATGCAGGTCCAGCTCTTTTCCGCAACGGCCGATCGGGGGGTCATCGCGGCCTTGGTCGGCGGCAACGAGCTGAAATGCTATGAACGCGAGACCAACCGCGCGCTGCAACGGGAATTGCAGGATGCCGCCGGCGATTTCCTCGCCAGCGTCGTCGCCGGCAAGGAGCCCGACCCGCTCGGCTCGCCGATCGAACTGCCGCTGCTGGCGGCGCTCTATCCGGCGACCGAAGCGGGCGCCGTTGTCGAGGCGCATGGCGACGAGGAGCTTGCGCTGGCGGTCCGGCAATATGCTTGGGCGGCCGAACAGGAAGCATTCGCCGGCAAGCTCAAAAATCAGCTGAGGGCAAAATTGCTGGGCCGTCTCGGCGCCGCCGCGGAGCTGCATGTCGATGGCGGTCGGGTCTATGCCAAGCGCTCGCCGATCGCGCCGCTGATCTGCGCGCCGCATGCCGAGCCGCGCGAGCTGCGCCACGCCTCGGTGCAGGTCCGGCTCAAACCGGTGATCATCGATCCCGCCGTCGAGGAGATGTTTGCATGAGCAGCGCGCAGCTCGCGGTGATCGAGCGCCAGCTGAAACCGCTGGAGCCGATGTTTGCGGATCTGTTGCGCCCGACCGGAGTGCCGGCGGCGCGGCTGATCCGCAGCGTCATCATCTCGTGCGACCGCACTCCGAAGCTCCTGGAGTGTACGCCCTTATCGGTGATCCAGGCGGCGACCACCGGCGCCGTCCTCGGCCTCGAAGCCGATGGGCATACCGGGCAGGGGTTCCTTGTGCCGTTCCGGCAAAAGGGCGTGCAGAAGGCGCAATGGCTGACCGGCTACAAGGGTTTCAACACGCTGGGCGCGCGGGTCGGGCTGACGATCGCCGGCGCTGTTGTGCGTGAGGGCGACGCCTTTGATTACGAGCTCGGCTCGGCCGCCTTCGTGCGGCACAAGCCGCAGCTCGGCGCGGGCTGGACCCGCCGCATCGTCGCAGCCTGGGCGTGCGCGGCCGCACCCGGCCGCGACCCGATCGTGGTCGTGATGGATCTCGACGAGCTGCTCGCTATCAAGGCGCGCAGCGCCGCGGCGAAGCGCCCCGGCGCCGACGCTGACGGCGAGGCGTTCTCGCCCTGGAACGAGCCGCTGATCGGCTTTCCGGCGATGTGCGCGAAGACGGCAAAGCGCCGCCTGGCGCGCTCGCTGCCGCTCTCGGCTTACATCGGGGCCGCCCGCGTCGACGAAGCCCATGAGGAGCAGGGGCGGCACGCCTTTCTGCATCCCGATAGGGGCGTCGTTATCGATGGCGAGGCCGCGCCGTTGGCGGAAGGCCAGCCGCCGCCGGAGCCGGCGCCGCTGGCGCGACCGGTGTTCTTGATCCGCAACAACAAAGGCGAGCGGCGCGTCAATTCGATCGAGCAGTGGCGCGGCGAGATGCTGCGCATCATCGCTTCCCTGCGCGATGACAGCAGCGTCGAGCGCTGCCGCGACATGAATGCGGTGCTGTTCGACCAGTACGCCGAGCGCCACCCGCGCGAGGTGAGGGCGGTCATCGATGCAATCGAGGCGAGGCTGCGAGGAGATCGCGGCCCGATGCAGCCGGGAGAGATGGGGTGAGCAACGCGAAGCCAATCCTCGGCTACCCGACCAAGCTCGGCGTCAAGCACGCCACAGTGACCGCGCTCGAACGCTCCGCCGGACGCCGGCGAGCGCAGCGGCCATCGGAGGCCATGGGCCGCACCGTGCTGTTCGCCGTCGATATCCTCGAGGCCCTCGGCCCGCACGCAGCCAAACGCGGGATGCACCCGAACCATCTGGCGCGGCTGATCGTCGAGACGGTGGTCGACGAAGGCATGATCGACGCGGTGCTCGACGATGGCTGACCTTCCCGCGCAAATCGCCTGCATCCGACGCGAGATCGCGCTGCGCGAACGGGTCTATCCGAAGTGGGTTGCCGCCGGCCGGATGAAGCAAGAGGCGGCCGATCGCGAGCTGGCGACGATGACGGCCGTGCTGGTGTCGCTGGAAGCGCTGAAGGCCGCCGACAACCTGCTGCGAGGGACAGATGCCTGAGTACCGCTCACTCGACCAGGTGAGCGAGTTCCCGCTGTGCTGGCCGCAGGGGAAGCTGCGCGCGGCTTCGCGCCAGCGCTCGCCGTTCAGAACCTCGATGGCCAAAGCGCACCAGGAAATCGCCGAGGAAATGCACAGGTGGCGCGCCCGCGGGCACGTGATCTCGATGGCTCCCGCATATCGCCAAGGCCGGATTGACCCGGGCGTCGCGCTATGGTGGGCGATGCCGCGGCGCAACCAGCCGACGGACCTGCGGGTGCTGGCCTGCGATAGCTATGATGATCGGCCGGACAATCTGCACGCGATTGCGCTGACCTTGACCGGGCTGCGGGCCTTCGAGCGCTACGGCACCTATACCCGCGAGCAGGCGATCGAGGGCGCGCGCCCGATGCTGCCGCCGCCGGCGAGCGACGAACTTCCGTGGTGGACCATCCTCGGCGTCGAACAGAGCTGGCCGCTCGCCGCGATCGAGGCGGTGTGGCGCACCAAGCTCGAAAAGGCGCACCCGGATCGCGGCGGCGATCCCGCCGAGGCGGGGCGGCTCAACGCGGCGATGGACCAGGCCAGGAAGGAGCGCGGGTGATGACGGAGGAGGACCGCGAAGATAGCTTAGCCCTCGCGCAGCAAATCGGCGCTCTCGTCTTCGGCCACTCCGCGGTCGCGGCGGTCGCTGCTATCACCGCGGCGCTCCTCGGCGGATTAGCGGAGTTGCCCGAAGAGGTCGCGATCGGGCTTTGGAACGGCCATTCGGAGACGGCGCGGGCAGCGTTCAGCCGGCGCCTGGACCGCAGTGGCTGACGGCTATCGCACCCTGGCCGAGATCGCCGCCGAGCTCGATGTCACCCCGCGCTGGCTGCGCGAGATGGTGCGCGACGAGAAAATTCCGGTGTTGCGCCGGGGCCGGGTGATCCGCTTCGATAACCTCGCCATCCGCGCCATCGAGGAGAGCCTGCGATCGCCCTCAAAATCATCCGCCGGCGCGACACCGGCGCGCTCACCATCGTTGGCACTGTCGCCGGAACGCGCGTTAGACGCCGCGCTCAAAGCGACGACCCGGCCCTCGCCCGCGAGGAAGCGGCGACCCTCGAAGCGCAGCTCCTGCGCGACGCCTGGCACGGGCAACGTCGTGGCGCTAAGAGCTTCGCCGAGGCCGCCTTGAGCTATCTGGCCACAGCCCCGCGCAGCGCCGGCGACAAGGCGCGGCTCAACCGCATCCTGCGCGCGCTCGGCACCGCACGCCTCGCCGACATCGACCAGGGCATGATCGACCGGGTGCGCGCCAAGGTGCTGCGGCCGGACGCCGCCCCGGCGACGGCGGCGCGCGGCGTGGTGATCCCGATCCGCGCGGTGCTGCGCCATGCGGCGCGCCGCGGCTGGTGCGATCTGCCCTTTGTCGAGACGCCGCGGCAGCCGCAGGGGCGCACCCGGTTCCTGTTGCCGGCCGAGGCCGAGCAGCTTGTAAAGGCTGCGGCTCCGCATTTGAAAGGCTTGCTGATCTTCCTCTTGTGCACCGGGGCGCGGCTTTCCGAGGCTTTGGGATTGGAGTGGCGCGATGTCGATCTACAAGGTGCGCGTGCCATCTTCTGGGCCGACCAGACGAAGTCTCGCCGCCGGCGCACGGCTCGGCTGCCCGCGCGAGCCCTTGTGTCTCTGGCCGCGTTGCCGGGACGCGACGGGCATGTGTTCCGTACACCCCTCGGCGAGCCCTACCGCACCAGCCGCGAGCGCGGCTACGGCGGCCAGATCAAAACCGCCTGGCGCGGCGCGCTGAGGCGCGCCGACAAATCGGTACAAATCGGTACATTCACCCCGCACGACCTGCGCCACACCTGGGCGAGCTGGCACTACGCGCTGCACCACGACATCCTCGCGCTGAAGGCCGAGGGCGGCTGGTCATCGGTCGAGCTGGTCGAGCGCTATGCCCATCTTTTGCCCGCCGGCCACGAAGCCGAGATCCGGGCGTTTTGGCACGTGGCTGACACGGACGCCGGGAGTGATCGCGCAAGCGCATGATGTTTCACGTGAAATCGCCGCCCGGGCACGCCTTTCGGGAGGCAGGGGCCGGAGGTTCAAATCCTCTCACTCCGACCATCTAAGCTATTGAAACTGGCCGCACGGCGCTATCTGGAAACTGGGATTTGCCGCTGTGACGCGACGCAACGAGACGCGAACGCACCGGAGGCGCTGGCACGTGGCGGGCACGGCGGTTGCCGCGCTGTTCCTGATCGCCGCGTCGCCGAGCGCGGTGCTGACGCCGGGAGCGGTCGCGACGAGCGACCCGGACGTGATCTGCCATCGGGGCTACAGCAGCACGCAGCGCCTCTATAGGACCGATCGAGCGGCCTATTGGCGGCTGCGCCGCGAGGTGTTCGCCGAATATCGGGTGCCGGCAAGCGAGGGGCGGCAGTTCGAAGTCGATGACCGCATTCCGCTCTGCCTCGGCGGCGAGCAGGTGCTGGCGAATTTGTGGGCTCAGCCCCGGTTCGGCCCGGACAACGCCGAGGAGAAGGACCGGATCGAGGCGCTGGCCTGCCGAGCCGCTTGCCGGGAGCACACGCGCGCGGCGATCCTGCGCTGGCAGAACGCCTTTCGCGGCGACTGGCGGCGCATCGACATACCGCCGAACGGATGGTAAACGACGCCCGTTCAAAGAGCGGAGGTGTCGAATGACGGGAATTATCGGGTTGCTGAAGGATTGCCGTGCGCGGCTCACGGCGGCGACCAAAGGGACGCTCGGGGAGGCTGGCGCGCACATTGCGGCGGCTGACGAGCTGATCGCCGCGGCGGAGGCGCAGATCATCGGCGGCGCGGCCGCCCCGCCGCCGCGCGCGGAAAAGCGCGGCGATCTGTTGGGGGTGTTGCGCCGGCATCGAGCGGGGATGGGCCGCGAGGCGCTGGTTGCCGCGCTGGGCTGGCCGCCCGGCCTCGTCGTCGCCCAGCTCAACCGGCAGGTCAAGAGCGGGCGGGTGACGATCGCGGATGGGATCTATCGGGTGGCGGAGCAGCCGTCGCAGAGGAACGGCGGCGAGCAAGCCGCGGCGGCGGCCTGATCAGCGCCCGAGGAGGTCGAGGACGCCGATCGCGGCCAGCAGCAGGATAGCGAGCTGGCCGCTGATCGCGAGCAGTTGGCCGAGGGCGCGCAGGATCAGGATCGCGATGGCGACGCTCGGCGCGCCGGCGGCCGGGCCGCGCGAGCCGGGGAAGCGAACCACCTCGGCGTCTTCGGGCAGATCGCCCATCATCTGATAAACCAGTGCGGCATTAGGCTGCCGAGGAGGCTGATGCCGCTGGCGATTGCGGCTGCGACGAAGCCCGAGCGGCGGGAGGAACCCTGCAGCTCGCCTTCGACGACGCCGAGCCGCTGCCCGACGAGGAAGATGCGGTCATCCTGGCGCGCCTGGCCGCTCTCGACCAGATCGGAGAGCCGCCGCGCCTCGACGCCGTGCGCCTCGACGGTGGCGCGGATCGCCCGCAGCTCGCCATAGATGACGGTGGGGGAAATAGCGTCTTCGGGCATCACGGGCACACATTGACGACGTTGGCGTTGTTCCAGAGCGTGCCGGTCACCATGCCGGTGCAGCTGGTCGGCAATTTGAAGGTGCCGTAATTGTTGCCGGTCGCCGGGGTGAGCGAGACGATCCGATAATTCGAGCCATCCCAGAGCAGCTGCATGAACTCGTAATTGCTGCTGGCGAGGGTGACCGAGCCGAGCGCGTTGCCGCCGCTGCCCTCGGGCATCAGGATCTTCTCGCCGGCGCCGCCATTGACCGCGATTACCATGGATTTGCCGTTGTCGCGCGAGAACCCCATGGTCCAGCCAGGATAGATCGTGCCGACCGGCGGCAGCGTGACCGAGAGGCCGGCCGAGGTGTTGTACGAACTGAGCGCGTTGCCGCCATCGGAGATCGCCGCGACATAGGTGGCGGCGGTCGGGAAATGCCAGCGGTTGATCGAGAAATTGGCCCCGGTCATGCCCATCAGGGTCGCGGTCGCCGGGGTGATATTGGTCACCCGGAAGCCGGTCCCGTCATAGCGGAGCGCCATGAACTCGTAATTCCCGGCGGCGAGCGCTTCGCTGGTGACGGTGGCACCGGATCCGGGGAACAGGATATGCCCGCCGGCGGTGCCGTTGACCTGGACGTTGGCGATCTTGCCGTTGTCGTTGGTCAAGCCGATGGTCCAGCCCATCGGCAGGCCCGTGGTGGTCGGCAAGGTGACGGTGAGGGTTCCGGCGGTCGAATTGTAGGCGCTGATCACATTGCCGTTGTCGGCGATGGTCGCGGCATAGGTGCTGGCGCCGGTCGGGAAAGACCAGCGCGAGATTCCAGCCGAGCCAAGCGCGCCCAGCGCCTGCCACGTCGCCGGGGTCGCATCGATGACGCGGAAGTTTGAGCCCGATCCCGAATTGTCATATTGCAGCACCAGAAATTCGTAAGCGCCCTGGGCGGTGTTCGCGAGGCTGACCGAAGTGGCCGTCGCCCCGGATCCTGGCCAGACGATATGCCCGTCGGCGACGTTGATGGTCATGCCCTTGGTGTTGTCGGTCGCGAAGCCCATCGACCATCCGTTCGGGATGGTGCTGGTCGCCGGCAAGGTCACCGTCAGCCCGGCCGCAGTGTTGTAGGGCGACAGCACCGCGCCATCGTCGCCGAGCTGGGCGGTGTATCCCGAGGTCGACGGGTAGAGCCAGTTCGACGGCCAGGGCGGCGGCTGGAAGCCGTTGAAGAGCGCGGTGTTGCGGCTCATCGACAGCACTCGCCAATTATTGCCGTCGGCTTCGAGGCGGACATACTCGTAATTGCCGGCGCCCAGGGAGATCGAGGCGAGGCTCTTGTTGCCATAGACGATGCGGGCGCTGTCCGGGACCGCGATCGTCATGCCCTTGCCGTTGTCCGAGGCGAACCCCATCGACCACCCGGTGTTGATCGAGGCCATCGCCGGCAGGGTGACCGCGAGCGAGGCGCCGGTCGCGTTGTAGGAGCTCAGCGCCTCGCGATCATCGACCGGGGCCGCGGTGTACGTGCTGGCGGTCGGGAACAGCCATTTGAGCCGCGAACCCTGGCCCATCACCGAGAAGCCGGTCGAGAGCGGCCCGTAATTGGTGACGCTCGCATATTGCGGGTTCACCAGGACATTGTTCGTCGACCCCGTGCCGTTGATCGCGGTCGTGCAATTGAAATAGGGCGAGATCCAGGTGTTGTTGCCGTTGTGCGAATTGGTCACCGAGAGGCAGATCGGCGAGGCCTCGAAGTCGAAGCCGAAGATCGTGTCCGAGAAGCTGTAGCCGTTTTCGAGCACCATCGCCCGGCCGCCGGTGCCGTTGGCGCTGCCGGCGCCGGAGATCCGCGAGAACTGCACCTGCTCGAGCGCGATGCCGGCCGCACCCCCGGAGGCGTCGCACACGGCGAAGATATCGCTGTCATAGACCGCGTTGAATTGGCAGCCGCCCGACGCGGCGTTGGTGCTCGAATTGTTGACCAGCAGGTGGTCGATCTTGAAGGAATTGTGCTGGTCGGCGAAGTTGGCGAGCCCGAGGACGAAGGCATAAGCCGGGGTGTCGGCGAGGACGAAGAGCGAGCCCTCTTCGTGAAAATAGAAGCACGTGGTCGGGCTCGACGGGGTGCCTCCCGAGCACTCGACTTGGAGCACCGGCCCGCTGGCGACCGTGCGCCCGTCGAGGGTCGCGCCGTCGCTGATCAGCCGGAACCCGAGCCCGGCCTGGCCGGCATAGTCGATCGTCAGCAGCGAGCTGACCTTGTATTTGCCGGAGGGGAAATAGAGCGGGTAGTTGCCGGTGACCGCCTGGCCGATGCAGGTCTGGATGGCGCTCGTCGAGTCCGTGGTGTCGGTCGGATCAGCGCCGCACGCCGCCACCACGTTGATCCATGCGGGCGAGGCCGCAGGTGTGGTCGCGTGCGCGACCTCGGCGAACAGCACACCGAGGATCGCCGCGGCGAGCGCGAACGGGAGCGCCCAGAGCAACAGCCGGCGGATGGTCATTCAGCGATAGCCTTTGCAAGACCAGGCGAGGTTGTCGCCAGCGGTGAGGGTCGCGACGCCGACGATCGCCAGCACCGTCGATGAGGGCTGCGGATAGAGCACCGCGCCGGTCGATTCATCCCAGACCGAGCAAACGGGAGCATTCGTCCAAGCCGCGGCGAAGGTCATCTGGCAATAGCCGCCGGGCGACGTTCCGAGATGCACCCGGCCGATCGCATCGTTGCCGGCGACCGTGGCCCCGGTCCCGCAATTCGCCGCCGCGGTCGGCGCGGTCCCGGTCACCTCGAAATGATCCGGCAGCCGCAAGGTCGAGAGCGTGCCGCTCGCGATATTGGCGGCGTTGGTCGCGTCGGTGTTGCAGCTCGCCGCCGCATCCGACAGGTCGCCGCACGCGGGCTGCGTCGCCGCCGGGACGCCCGCAGTCGAGATCGCGTCGATCCATTTGTGCGCGACGGCCACGAGGCTCTCGACGCCGCCCAGGACGCTCGCGGTCGGCGCGGGAACAACCAGGCCGTTCAGATGGCCGCCGCTGTCGGTTTCCGGGATCGTGTTGACGCCGGTCCCGGCGACCGGATACCCGGTCGAGAGGATGAGCCCGGTAGTCCCGCTCCACCCCGGCACATAGCCGCTGGTCGACGAGCCGGGGCCGGTGACCGCGCCGAGCATCGCCAGCATCTGGGCGACCGAGCAATCGAGCGGTGTGGCGGAGGATCCGGTGTTGTTGCACTTGGTGGTGTGCGCGGCCATCGTGCCGAGCTGCGAGTTCGGCAGCCCGGAGACGAGATTGTTGTTGATGTGGCCGCCGGAGTCCGTCTCGACGACGGTGTTGACCCCGGTTCCAGCGACCGGGAGCCCGGCCCCGAGCAAGGTGCCGAGCGTGTTGTTCCACTGCGGCAGATAGCCGGAAGTCGAGCTGCCCGGCCCCGACACCGAGGACGATCCGACCGCGTAGGAGGCCGAGCCGGAGGTCGCCGAGAAGGTGCCGGCCTCGCCGTTCGAGCGCACGACGAGCCCGGCGAAATCGGGCGGCATGGTCAGTGACGACGCGGGCGCCTGGCCGGCGACCAGGATCGAGCCGACCGTCGTCTGCAGCACGAGCGCATTTTGCCCGTCGGTGACGAGGCTGATCACCCAATTCGGCCCGACCGTGCCGGGGTTCGGCAGCACCACGGCGAGGCTCGCGACCGAGCCGCCGACCGCAGTGCCGGTTCCCTTGGCCGAGCTGATCTGCTCGCCATTGTCGGCCGCACTCGTCTGATAGCTGGCGACAGCGGGCGCGATGTAGGTTTGCGCCGGCGCGCGCACCGCGAACAGAGCCGCGAGCCCGAGCGCCAGGAGCGCCGCGCGAAGCCAAATCTGCATGCCGGTCAGCCCTGGTAAAGCCGGCCGCCGTAGCGGATTGCGTTGTTGATCGCCGCGAGGATCGACGGCCCGGCATTCATGACGCTTCGCGAATCCATCGCTGAAATGTTCAGATTGAAGGTGTGCCCCATCCCGCCGCCGCCGCCGGCGCCGATCATCCCTTGCAGCCCTTGGCTGATATCGGCCGGGAGGACCATTTCCTGGGAATGCAGCATCGCCGGGATGCCGCCCGGCCCGAGGCTCGGCACCGCCCATCCGCCGGCCGCCGACGGCACGATCCCGCCCTTCGCGAAACCGAACAGCGAGCCGATGCCGCCGAGCAGGCCGAAGACGCCGCCAAGGCCGCCGCCGGAGGTGGCGCCCCCGACCGCGCCGGAGAAATCCTGATTGCCGCCGCCGGACAGGCTGCCGAGCAACCCGGCCCCGCCGAACAAGCCGCCGAGCAGGCTGCCTCCTCCTCCGCCGCCGCCGAGCCCGAGCAGGCCCGAGATGCCGCCAGAACCGAACAGCGCGGAGCTGATCCCGCTGCCGACATCGCTCGTGCCGAAGATCGACTTGGCGATCCCGTCATAGAGCGAGCTGTAGAGGCTCTTGGCCCCTGATTGCAGCAGGGAGCCGCCGATCTGGCCGCCCATGTCGCGGCGCGAACCGCCGCTGAACAGCACCTTCTCGCCAGCCCGCTTGAGCGAGTCGCCAGCGGTGGAGAGTGCGGCGCTGGCGGCGTCGGTGATCGAGGCTGCGGCGGTTTGGAGTTCCGCCGCGGCCGAAAGCTTGCTCGCCGCTATCGTGAGCACGGGAGCGGGCGCGCCATTTCCGCCGCTGCTCCCTGTCGATGGGGCGATCGTGACGCTGAGGCCGCCCCCGTTGTCGTCTTGCGACAAGAGGGCAAGCAGCTTGGTGCTGATCGCGGCCGGAAGGACCATCTCCTTCGCGTGCAGCTGCGCCACCTGGTCGGAATCGACGATGCCGCCGCCGGCATAGGCGGGGAGCCCCGTCGTCAAGGCTGGAGCGTTCGATACCGCAGAGCTCAACGCCGCCGCTGCTGCCTTGGCGGTCGAAATCAGGTTTTGCGCCGGCGTCGCCGAAGGGCCGGGCAACAGCAGTGGCGCCGAGGGTGGCGCCGGGACTTTCGAGGTTACGGCCTCGCCGAGCTGGCGCTGAATGTCCGGCGCGAACGGCGTAACAAAACGGTTATAGAGCGAGCCGAGGATATCGCTCGTGCCGAGCAGCCCTTGGCTCGCGCCCGGAGGCGCGGAGGTGTCGAAGCGGCGCTGCCGCAGGGCGGACAGCACGTTAGCGCCGGGCGCGAACTTGGCGACGAGTTCGGCCGCGAGTTGGTTGGGGTCGGCGGTGGTCGCGACGCCGAACGCCTTGGCGCCGCTCGCCGGATTGGCGAAAGCCCGCGGGAAGCCCTTGAGAAACGCCTTGCTCTCGCCAGCATAGGCCACCCGGTCGATCGCCTCGGCGACGCCGGCGAGTGCTTCGCGCGATGCGTCGGAAAGGCCTGGAATAGTGGTCAGCAGGGCCGATATCTTTGCGACCTTGCCCTCGCCGAAGATGCCGGCCCCTTGCATGATCGACGCGAGGCGCGGCTGCTCGATTTCGGCACCGATCGCGCTGCGATTTTGCAGGGCTGCGGCCGCGGCGACCTGGCCGAGCACGGCCTCCGCGTCATAGGCGTGCTTGACCAGCAGCGCCAGTTGCGCGATGGCGACCGCGACGCCCGCCGCCACGCCGCCCCCGATGGCGATGCCGGCGGTGCCGACGGCTTTGAGCGCGATCTCGCCGATGCCGGAGTCGCGCACAAGCGCGCTGGTCGAGGCGATCATCTGGCCGCGCTGGTGGCGCATGGCGCCGTCGAAGATCGCGATGATGTGGCGGAACGACTGGCCGATCCGCAGCGATCCGAGGATGCCTGCCCCGCCGGCCGCCTTCTCGGCGGCAGCCGCGATTTCCGCCTCGGCCTTGGCCTTTTCCTTGGCGATATAGGCGCCGATGCTGCGCTGCGCCGCGAGCAACCCCGGTGCGGTCTTGGGGCCGTAGGAGGCGAGTGCGCGCTGCGCCGCGAGCAGGCCAGGCGGCGACTTCAACGCGGCGCGTGCGGCGGCCTCGGCCTCGCGGCGCAACCCGATCAGGCCGCGGATCGCGTCGCGCTCGGCGCCGATCGCGCCGGTGATCTCACTGCGCGCCGCTTGCCATGAACTCGCGGTCGCGTCGCCCCATTGCTTCTGCGACTTCTCGAACGACCGCAGGTCGGCGGCGAGGTCGCGGATTTTTGTGCGGTGCGCCTCGATCGCGTTGCCGATGCCGCCGATCTTGCCGCCGAGTTGGCCGGTTGCCGTCGTTGCCGAATTGGCAGCGTGCTTGATCGCCTCGATATCGACGACGGCCTTGGCGCTCGCCTCGTCAAGGCCAACGACGCGGCCGCCGATGACGACCTTGATCTCGTTCGGCAGGTCAGCCATGGACGCGCGCCTTCAGTGCGGTGAAATCGAGGGTGAGGCCCTTCAGCCCTTCGAGCACGTCGCGCTCGGTGAAGAGGCTGGCCGCTTCGGCGCGCAGCCGATCCATGCCGGCGGCGAAGGCGCTGGCGTCGGGCCGCGCGCGGTTCCTCGGCTTGACGCCGAGATAGGCGGCGACCAGCAGGTGCACCGGCGGATGCTCGGCGAGATAGGGGAGCAGCAGCTCCTCGACCTCGGGCAGAGTCAGCTCGTCGATGTCGCGAGGTCGATAGCCGAAGCTGGCGGCGAGGAGGCCGTAAAGAGAGCCCCAGTCCCCGCCGCCTGATCTTCCCCCGGCGGCGTCGCCTTCAGGCCGCTGCCGGTCAGCACCGCATTGAGGACCGCGCCGGCATTGCCGAGGTCGAGGAGGTCGAGGAGAGCGGCATCGTCGAGATCGGGGTAGTTGCGCCGCGCCGCCGCGCCCACGACGGCAACGATGGCGTCGATCGTATCGGCGTCCATGCCGACGCCGGGCTCGCTGATCTGGCGCAGTGTCGGGTTGAGCCGGCGCAGCTGACCGATGGTGAGCGGCGGCACAATCCAGTCGCGCCCGCCCATCGACACGGTGACGCCGGGGAGCAGCGCCATTATTGCACCGTCGAGAGGTAGCCGATCGTGCCGGAGGCGTCGGCGAAGGCCGAGCCGTCGAGTTCGCTGATCGCCCACTCGTCGATCTTGTTCGGCAGCATCAGCTTCGAGGCGATGCACGCATTCAGGCGCAGCGCCTGGCCGAGGCCCTGATAGGTCTCGAACAAGGTCAGCTTGAAGGTCGGCGTGGTGCCTTGGAGCTGGTTGGAAATCGTGGTTTTGAAGCCGGTCGCGCTGACGTTGTAGGTGTAGGAGATCAGCACGGCGGCGCTCTCGTCGGCGGCAGAGAATGTGTAGACGCCGGTCGCGGCATTGACCGAATACTGCCCGGCGGTGGTCGGGGTCGTCACCCGCTGGAAGGCCAGCCCGGTCGCGGCATAGACGACGCCGAGGTCATCGTTGAAGGTCGCGGCGTTGGCCACGGTGACCGTGTAAGGCGTGGTCGCCGGAACCGCTGCGGCTTCGAGTTGCGTCACCCCGAATTGGCCGGCCGCCGGCGACGAGCCGAAGAACAGGTCGGAATAGAGGTTGCCGAGGATCTGGGCGAATTTCGCGTTGAACGTAATCTTGCCCTGGCCGCGCGCGATTGCGACCGGGAACTGGGATTGCCCGTAGAGCGGCTTGTCGGTGAAATCGAAGGTCACCGAGATATCCTGAAGCCTGCCGAACTGGCGCGGGCCGATGCCCGTACCGGTCACATCGGTGCGCTCGCCCCAGAGCGCGCCGACGCCAAAGCTCAATTCAACCGACATTTTCGTGATCCTGGGCTGGCGTCTCGGCGATCACCGCGGCGGGTGGCGCGAGGCGGCGTTTCAATTCTTCCTTGGCGGCGAAGGCGACGTTCCATGCGGCCGTGTCGCGCGCGACCGCCGAGCCGGGGAAGTGGTCGCTCCACCAGCGCTCGATCATCTCGTTGGTATCCATTGGCTATTCCTTCAGTGCGGCATCGACGGCGGCGGTCAGCCCGGCCTCGATCTGCGGGCGCATCTCGGCGAGCGCCGAGCGCAGAAACGAGCGCTCGGGCAGCGGCGGGTGCCTCACGCTGCGGCGAAAGATGGTCCGGCCGCCGATCTCGAAGCGCAGCGAGCGCGCGTTCCGGGCCTCGATCAGCCAGGCGTGCGAGACGCCGAACTCCTGGAACCGGCCGTATTTGACGTTGGTGCCGACCGTCGCGGTGACTTCGCTCTCGCTCGTCCTCGTCTCGGTGTTGATCGACGAGCGCAGCGTCCCGGTGCGGACTTTCAGCACTTGGCCGGACAGCTTGCGCTGCACCTTGCGCTGCAATTTGAGGGCGAGCTTGGTGACCGCGCGGGCGAGCTCGTGGCGCTCCCGGGTCGGGATGGCGTCGAGCCGGGCGATCAGCGCGCGGTCGCCGATCAGCTCGACCGTGATCATTTGCTCTTCTCGACCTTGGTATTTGTGAGATCGACCGAGAGTCGCCCGATCAGCTCGGAAACCTGGCTGGTCAGGGTAAGAACCGACTCGTCCAGCGTGGCAATCTGTGGACGAAATTCATCGCCCAGCGCCTTGATGCGCGTGGCGTAATCCAGAAGGACGTCGCCCATCTCAGCCGCCAGGCCGGTGACGCGCGCTTCGAGCTGCTCGACCGTCGTGGTGAGGCGCTTTTCCTCTTGTGTCGGCGGTTGCTCGGGCTCCGGGTCGCCGGGGAAGCGGAAGCCATGGCTCTCGACGAGCGCGCCAGCCTGTGCCGCCGGAACCCATACACAACCGTCGCCGGCGTCTTCCCAGGTGCTTGCGCTTGCCGCGTTGGGCGCGCGCAATTTGACCGTGCCGGCGACCGCCGGGCGGCTTTCGATCATGATGGTGGCCTTTCAGAAAAATGCGGCGGATGGCGCCCTTGCCCCTTGTCACCCCGGAGAGCGGGGATTGCCCCGGCCCGAACGCCAGGGAGGAGCACCTGTGCCGACGCCGCCGCGCGCCGGTCGAGTTCTGCTCTCCGGTATGCAGTCTATCCGTTGGCGATGTTGGTGATGACGCCCATCGCAAACGGGGCGTAAACCGCCAGCACCTCTTCGGCATAGACGCCGACTTGGCGCTGGCGGGTGACGATCGGCCAGTCGATCTGGTAATAGTCCTGCCGGGTTTTCAGCTCGGCGACGTTCGGCACTTCGTTCGACTGGTACTGAATCGGCAAATTCTCGGCCCAGCCGATGATCGTGCCGGGTGGCACCCGCGGGTGGATCTTGATCGGGATGCGCAGCCCGCCGTAGATGGCGAACGGGTTATAGTAGAAGCCGATCGTGCCGCTGGCGGTCAGCTGATATTCGCCGCCCTCGGTTCCATCGGCCGGGCGGTCGTAGCGCAGCAGCGGCCCGGAGCTGTTCGACAAGACCTTGGTGGTGATGTTCTTCAGCTCTTGCGCGTTGACATAGAGCACGGTCGGCGACAGCTCGAAATTGTTCCACATCGTCTGGAACATCGTGTCGATCTCGTTGATCGAGCCGCGCCCCGATGCGGTCAACGGCGTGCCGACGCCGGCGGTCCCGGTCGCCATGGTGTTGACATAGGCGTTCGAGCCGGGCTTCAGCGCCGTGGTCAAGAGGCCGTCATAGGCATAGGCGGCGTTGGCGCTGTTGTCGGCGCTGGCTGCCGAGGCGGCCTGCGTGCCGGTCGTGAGCGGGGCCGAGAAGGTGGCCGAGTTGAGAGTGGTGATCGCCTGCAAGAGCGGAGTGCCGGCGGTGTTGGTGGTGCCGACATACCAGGCATAGGCGACCGCGCCCTGGATCGGGGCGACCGAGGCCGCGAGCATATTGGTTCCCGCGGTGATCGCCTGGCCGGCCGATATCGCGCTGGCGATCGACGAGCCGCCTTTGAGGGTGAAGGTGTTGCCGTCGACGCCGGTGACCGTCTTGGTGGTGGCGACGCCGGTCGCGACGCTCGAATTCTGCCAGCCTTCGAGGGTCAGCGCGACGCACTGCACGTAATAGGTCGCGCTCGGCAGGGTCGAGGCGGCATTGGCGATCGCCGAGGGCGTGACAGTTCCGACAGTACCCAGCGCAAGGCTCGCGTTGCCGGCGAGGATCGCCATCTCCTCCTTCAACATCATCTTCTGCAAGAGCCGGAAGGTCATCCGCGCCTGGATGTCCTCGAAGTCGCGGCCGGCGCTGATCGCTTCAAAGGTCGCGGCGTCTTCCTCGCCGATGGTGACGAAGGTCGCCGACTTGTTCGCGGTCGAATAGCTCATCTGGCCCGAGCGCTGGCCTTCCGGAACCCAGCCCATCGCGTCGAAGCCCGACCCGATGATGGCATTGACTTGGCGCCAGTTGGTCGCGGTGCCGACGCCGCCGCCGACCCGCGGCATGACGTTGCGGATCGGGGTGACGAACGGATAGAGGTTCTTGGCCGGGGCTTGCAAATCGTAGGCGACAAGGCCGGTCGCGGTCGAAATCGACTTGGCAAGGTCGTCGTTCGGGTTTCGCAGCGACGCCTTGAGCAGATCGAGGGAGTCCTGTGTAATGCTCATGTTCCCATCCTTGGCGGGGATTGCGCTTCCGTGGCGCCGTCCCCGTCCTTTTCGGGCGCCAGCTTGAAACCTGCGTTGTGTATCAGATGCCGGGCGGCCTCGCGCGGCACGCGCACGGTGCGGTCGTTGCCGACGCGGTAGCGCTCGGTGCCGTGGTTCGCCTCGTCGGTGCCCGGCGGCGCGACGAGGGTGACGAAATCGGGCATCACGCGCGGCCTGCGGCCGGCATCGCCTCGAACCGCTCGCGCGCTTCCCAGCCGGCGACGATGCCGGGCACCGCGTCGGCGATGTCGCGATAGACGCTCGCCGCTCTCTCGGTTCCGTAATGGGCGACGAGGAGGGGCGTCAGCACGGTCGGCAGCGCCGCCATGACGACGCGCCAGCCGAGCTGATCGCCGATCGAGCGCACGGTCATCACCAAGAGGCGCACCGCCTCGCGCTCGGCGTCGAATTCCTCAGCCATTGGCGGCGCTCGCCGTGCCGGGGATGTTGGCGATGCGGATCGGCCGCGTCTTGGCCGCCTTGATCAAGAGCATCGCCTGCTCGTCGGGGCTCATCTTGCCGATAGCCGCGGTCAGCTCCTCGTCGGTCATGCCTTCGGCGCCGCCCTTCTCGATGCGGGTCAGGCCGGCGGCCGAGCGGGTGAGCGGCGGCAGCGGTTGCCTTGCGATCTGCTCGACGGTCTTGCCGATCGCGTCGAGCCGCGGCCCGAGGTCGAGCATGGCCTTGGCCAGCGCGTCGCGTTCGGCGGTCGCCTTGGCGAGGTCCGCGGCAACGGCAGCCTTCCCCGCCTCGAACTCGGTGCCTTGGTGCTCGCCTTCGCCGGCCGCATCGCACTTGGCGCCCGCCGCGGTGAGGTGATCGTGCGCCTCTTGCAGGTGCGTCATCATCTCTTTCGAGTGGCGCGCGCCGGCCTTCTCGGCCGCACACGTCTTGCCGTCGGTCAGTTTGCCGATGCAGCCATGCGCCACGTCCATCAGCGCCTGGTGCGCCTTGCCGCGCTTGCCGAGCGCCGCCTCGATCAGATCGAGCACCTTGGCGGTGTTGACCGTGCTGTTGTGGCCGAGCGTGTAGACGCCCGCCGGGACTGGCGGCTGCTGCGGCGCGTGCGAGGCGTTGTTCGCGGTATCCTGCGTCGCCTCTTCGCTGGCGCCGGCGGCTTTGAGGCATTTGGCGCACTCGGCCATGTGGCCTTTTTCGCCAGCGGTCAGCCCGTCCATGCCGGCCGCCTTGGTGACCGCCATATGCGCCACATCCAAGAGCGCCTGGTCGCCGGCAGAGCGGCGCGCCTTTTCCGCGCGGTCCTCAAAATGCTTGGCGCGGCCGGCAAACCCGGACTTGGTGAGGCTCGACGAAATCGCCGCCATCGCCATCTCGTCGTCGCCGTCGCCGTCCATCAGCTCGCTCGTTTCTTCGGCGACGAGCGCATTCAACTGTTCGCAGAGATCCTTGACCGTGGCGCGGAGCTTTTCGGCGGCCGGGCTGTCGTCCTGTTCGATGAAGGCTTCGAGCGCCAGCGAGTCCGCGATTTCGTCGAGCTGCAGGATCACGCTGGCGATGCTGCCGACATTCCACAGATGCTTCTGCAGCGAGGCCTGTGTGGTTTTCGCCTCGTCGTCGGCGCTGGGCGGCCCTTTCGGGTCGATCTTGTCTTTCCATGCGGCGACGATCTTGGCCTTGATGCTCTTGACCTGCTCGGCCGAGTATTTGCCGGAATTCTTCGGCTTGTTGATGTAGGACCAGGCGGCGCGGATGTGCTTTTCGCTGTCGATCGGGTAGCGCTTCTTTTTGTCGCTCTGGTAGCCGGGGTCGGCATACTTCACGTCGCCATAGGGCTTCTCGCCGTCGCCCTTGGCGTCGCCGCCCTTGATCAGCGCCTCGGCTCGCGCGATCGCGGCGAGCAGTTGCGCGATCGGGTCGTCCGGCTCCGCCCCGCGCTTGAAGCAGTCGAACACCGCCTCTGGGTTGGCCGGGCGGTCGACCAGGCTGATCTCGTCGAGCCGCAGCCCGGTGATCGTCTTGTAGTCGGCCGGGTCGCGCGCGGTGACCTTGCCGCCGATCGAATAGCCCTTGTAGACGCCCTCGATCACTTTTTCCCAGGCGTCGTCATCGACCACCTTGGCGCCGACATAGAGGCCGCTTTCGTCGACAGCGGCTTCCTTGGCGACGCCGACCGCCGAGAGCTGGTGCATCTCGCGGATGTTGCCGAACTGCATGTAGTCGGCGAGCGCGCCCTTGATCGCGTCGCGCTTGACGACCTCGCCCTGGTCGTCGCGCGCCTCGGTCGACGCATAGCCATAGACCATGCGCTTTGCCGCATCGACCTTGGCGAACGGCAGGTAAATCTTCATCGGCGATCCTTTTGGGAGCGGGCAGCAAAAAGGCGGCCGAAGCCGCCGCAGCCGCGCAACATAGGTTACGCGGTTAGGTCGTGGTGCCTTGGATGCGCAGATCGGCGCTGCCCTTGTAGGCGGTGGTGCCGGCCGGCAAGGTGAGGCGCATCCAGACACCCTGCGCGCCGGCGCTGTTCGGCGCGGCGCCCGAGGGCAGGTTGCCCGGCGACGGCACGTTGACGAGGGCGGGCTGGGTCGAGAACGCGCCGCAGCCGGTCGGGACGAAGCTCGAAATCTGCTGGCGCGGGTTGGCGGTGTTGGTGTCGTTGAGCGCGGCGCAAAGGCCGATGTCGAGCAACGCGCCAGAGGGTCGTCCAGTCGCGGTTGATCGCCACAACATCGGTGCCGTAGCCGGCGGTCGCGACGATCTGGCGGATTTGGTTCGGCCCGGTGCCGCCGGTGGTGCGGATGATCATCCCGGACGAGACGCTGGCGCCGTCGCCGGTCTGCAAGAAAAACAGCGGCGGAGTGGTGCCGGCGGTATTGGCCGAGCCCGCCCGCGCGGTGTGCGCCGAGACGGTCGCGGTGTGGGCAAAGCACGCCACGTCGCCGACCGCCGCAGTGCCGCCCGGATTGGCGAGCGGGAACGAGCCCGCGACCGC
>DAHVFK010000200.1 GCA_027317055.1 Betaproteobacteria bacterium
GCGACTACCGCGGCCGGGTCAAGGACATCGACACCAAGGTCGCGCCGTACTACTTCCTCACCGGCGAGTACGACTACTCCTGCAGTCCCGAGGACACGCAGGAAACCGCCTCAGGCATCGCGGGCGCCAAGGTGCGCATCATGCGCAAGCTCGGCCACTTCCCGATGAGCGAGAACCCGCCGGCCTTCATCGAGGAGCTGCTGCCGGTGCTGGACGATATCGCCGCCGCTAGCTGAGCGGGCGCAGCGGCGGCGCGACGCCTTCGGGCATGGGATGGCGCGTGGCGTTGAGCACCATCGACACCACCGTGTAGTAGCCGCAGGTGCCGATCAGGTCGATCACGCCGCGCTCGCCGAAGCGCCCGAGCGCCGCGTTCCACGCCGCGTCGCTCACGTGTTTCGTCTCATGCAGTTCGCGGCAGAAGTCGACCACCGCGGCTTCATCTTCCGGCAGCGCGGCAGGCCGGCGCCCCTCGGCGATCGCGTCCGCGATCGCGGGCGCGAGGCCCGCCTGCTCGGCCAGCCTGCGGTGCGCGTACCACTCGTACTGCGCGCCCCAGTGGCGCGCGGTGACCAAAATCGCGAGCTCCGCGAGGCGCGCCGGCAGCGAGCTTTCGAAGCGCACATAGGCGCCGACCTTTTGCAGCCGGTCCGCCAACTCGGGGCTGCGCAGCAGGGCGTCGAACGGCCCGCGCACGCTGCCGCGCGGACCGGATACGATATCGTTGTAGACACGGCGCTGAGCGTCGCTCATTCGGGCCTCGGAAAGCGGTGGCAGGCGGGGCGATGAATTCATCTGGCGCTCTCTATTCTTGGAAGGGAAAATGCGACATGCGAACCGTTATCGTAATCGTCTTCACGCTCTTTCTCGCCGTGCCGTCAGCTTACGCCGGCAGTTCCAACCGCTCGCTGGCGAAGGAGTGCGAGAATGGCCTCAAGCTCGCCAGCCGGGAGTTGGATTTAGCCAAGGCCAAGGGCTTCGGCGGCACGGTGGAAATCACGAAGGCGGCCACGCTGCTCACGGGCGCGAAGATCCAGTCGGAATTCGGCAAGTATCCGAACTGCATCGACAAGGTGCGGCGCGCCAGGGCCTTCATCGCCAAATCGAGGAAATGAAATCGAAAATTCAGGAGGTCCGATGAGCGAACCGGAGCGGTGGGCTTTTCCGGAGGCGTTGCAGCCGCGCGCGGCGGAGCTGCGCTTCGACCTCGATGCGGCGCTCGACGCGGTGGTGATGCTGCGCAGCGAGGTGCCCGAGGATGCCTTCACGGCGCAGATCCTCGGCACCGTGCGCGCCGGCAGCGGGGTGGTGATCGGCGACGGCCTGGTGCTCACTATCGGCTACCTGATTACCGAGGCGAGCACGATCTGGCTGACGACCAACGCGGGGCAGGTGGTCGCGGGGCACGCGCTGGCCTACGACCAGCCGAGCGGCTTCGGCCTGGTTCAGGCGCTCGGCCGGCTCGACGCCCCGGTGCTCGCGCGCGGCACGGCGGCGACCTGCAGCGCGGGCGACCGCGTGATCATCGCCGGCCACGGCGGACGCGCGCACGCGCTCGAGGCGCGCGTGTTCGCGCGGCGCGAGTTCGCGGGATACTGGGAGTACGTGCTGGACGACGCGATCTTCACCACCCCGGCGCATCCGCTGTGGGGCGGCGCGGCGGTGATCGGCGCCGACGGCCGCCTGCTCGGCGTCGGCTCGCTGTTCGTCGAGGAGATGGTCGGCGAGCGCAAGGTCGAGGGCAACATGGCGGTGCCGGTCGACCTGCTCGAGCCGATCCTGGACGAGCTGCTGCGCGCGGGCCGGGCCAGCCGCCCGCCGCGCCCCTGGCTCGGGCTGTACGCCACCGAGCTCGAGCGGCGGCTGGTGGTCGCCGGGCTGGCGCCGGGCGGGCCGGCCGCGAACGCCGGGCTGCGCGTCGGCGACACGCTGGCGGAAGTCGCGGGCGAGCCGGTGGCGGGTCTGGCAGACCTGTTCCGCAAGGTCTGGCGCCTGGGCGCGGCCGGGGTCGAAGTCCCGCTGGCGGTAACCCGCAGCGGCAAGCGGGTCGAGATCCGGGTCGCCTCGATCGACCGCGCCGAGTTGCTCAAGAAACCCCAGCTGCACTGAGCGGGCATTGATGGCAGGCAAGATCCCGACATTGCCGGATGCCGGTGCAGGGCCTACAATTTGAACCATGGTTCAAGTTTTGAATCGTGGTTCGAGCCGGGTCCAGCGCCGCAGCGAGGCGCGCCGGACGGAGATCCTGCGCGCCGCGTCGCGCGTGTTCCGCCGCCGCGGGCTGGCTGCGGCCGGGATGCGCGAGATCGCCGAGGAGGCGGACGTCTCGCCCGGAATCCTCTACTACTACTTCAGCGGCAAGGACGAGATCCTGCTGTTCTGCCAGGAGCGCACGCTCGAGCACATGCTCGCCGCGATCGAGGCCGCGCGGGCGGTGCCGGCCTCGAGCGCCGAGCGCCTGCGCGGCGTGCTGCAGGCG
Source organism: Betaproteobacteria bacterium (assembly GCA_027317055.1). GTDB lineage: Bacteria > Pseudomonadota > Gammaproteobacteria > Burkholderiales > SG8-39 > DAHVFK01. The sequence continues at coordinate 2,480 of DAHVFK010000200.1, forward strand.
CACGTGCACGCGATGCTCGACGAGCTCGAGGGCGCCACGGCGCACCTCGAAGTCGAGGCGCTGCCCGAGGCGCTGCGCGCGCCGGTGATGGAAAAGCGCGACCGCTACGAGCGCGCGGTACGCGCGCTGGTGGCCGATGGCATCAAGCGCGGCGAGTTCGCCAAGGCGGACGCCGCGCTCGTCACCCGCGCCATGCTCGGCGCGGTCAACTGGAGTGCGCGCTGGTTCCGCCCCGACGGTCCGCAGACCTCGGCCGCGGTGGCGCAGTCGCTCTCGGACTATCTCGTAAAAGGATTGCTGAAATGAGCGCCGTTCCGGATCGTGTGCACATGACGCTGCGCGTCAACGGCGAGGACCTGCCGGTGTCGTTCGCGCCCTATAAGACGCTGCTCGAGGTGCTGCGCGAGGACTTGAACCTCACCGGCACCAAGCACGGCTGCGAGCTCGGCGAGTGCGGCGCCTGTGCCGTGCTGGTCGACGGCGAGCCGCTGCTGTCCTGCCTCGAGCTCGCGGTGGAATGCGAAGGGCGCGAAATCCAGACCGTCGAGGGCCTCGCCAGGGGCAACGAGCTGCACCCGCTGCAGGCTGCGTTCGCGGACGTCGGCGGCTCGCAGTGCGGCTACTGCACCTCGGGCATGCTGATGACCGCCAAGGCGCTGCTCGAGCGCGAGCCGGCGCCGAGCCGCGAGCGCATCAAGGAAGCGATCGCCGGGAATCTGTGCCGCTGCACCGGCTACCAGCAGATCTGGGAGTCGATCGAGCAGGCTGCCCGCGTGATGAGGGAGGAGCGCGAGTGAAATTCGACACCATCGGCAAACCCCGCCGGCGCGTCGACGGGCGCGCCAAGGCCACCGGCCAGCTGCGCTTCGCCGACGACCTCGCGCTTCCGCGCATGCTGCATTGCAAGCTGCTGCGCTCGCCGCACCCGCACGCGCAGATCGAGTCGATCGACGTCTCGCGCGCCGAGAAGCATCCCGGCGTGCACCTGGTGCTCACCGGCGAGCAGTTCCCGATCCCCTACGGCATCATGCCGGTGGCGCAGGACGAGCACGCGCTCGCGCGCGAGCGCGTGCGCTTCGTCGGCGACCCCGTGGCCGCCGTGGTCGCAACCGACGAGCAGACCGCGGGCGCGGCGCTCGGGCTGATCGAGGTCAAGTACCGCCCGCTCGCGACCATCGCCAGCCCCGAGGAGGCGCTCGCGACGCCGGAGCCGCGCATTCACGACTACGGCGAGCAGGGCAACATCCACCGCAACCAGTCCTACGAGTTCGGCGACGTCGACCAGGCGCTGGCGAAATCGGATCACGTGTTCGAGGACCTGTTCTTCTACGAGGGCAATACGCACCTGGCGATGGAGCAGCAGGCCTCGCTCGCCTCGATCGAAGGCGACGGCAAGCTGCTGATCCAGACCAGCACGCAGAACCCGCACTACCTGCACCGCCAGCTCGCGCGCGTGCTGCAGATGCCGGCGGCGCACATCCGCGTCATCGCGACGCCCAACGGCGGCGGCTTCGGCGGCAAGTGCGACCCGGGCAACCACGAGTTCGTGGTGTGCAAGGCGGCGCTGATCCTCGGCCGGCCGGTGAAGATCTGCCTCAATCGCGAGGAGGTGTTCTACCAGCACCGCGGGCGCCACCCGGTGCTGATGAAGTTCCGCACCGGCGTGACGAAGGACGGCAGGCTGACCGCGATGCACCTGCAGACGCTGCTCGATGGTGGCGCCTACGGCTCGCACGGGCCGGCGAGCACCTTCTACACCGGGGTGCTGACGCCGGTGACCTACGAGCTGCCGCGCTTCAAGTTCGAGGCCTGCCGCACCTTCACCAACAAGCCGGCCTGCGGGCCCAAGCGCGGCCACGGCACGCCGCAGCCGCGCTTCGGCCAGGAAGTGCAGCTCGACAAGATCGCGGAAAAGCTCGGGCTCGATCCCGCCGAGCTGCGGCTCAACATGGTGACCAAGGCGGACTCGCTCACCGCGAGCTGGCTGCACATCGGCTCGACCGGCCTGGCCGAGTGCATTCGCAAAGTGGTCGAGATGTCCGGCTGGAAGGACAAGCACCGCAAGTTGCCGCCCGGACGCGGGGTGGGACTCGCCTGCTCGACCTACATGTGCGGCGCGGGCGTATCGATTTACTGGAACAAGCTGCCGCACTCGGGCGTTCAGCTCTTGCTCGACCGCAGCGGCCAGGTGACCGTGTACTGCGGCGCGACCGAGCTCGGCCAGGGCTCGGACGACGTGCTCGCGGCGCTGATCGCCGAGGCGCTCGGCATCGACCCCTCGTTCATTCGCTGCGTCACCGGCGACACCGCTACTACGCCGATCGACCTCGGCTCGTACTCGAGCCGGGTCACCATCATGATGGGCAACGCGGCGCTGCAGGCCGCCGGCCGGGTGCGCGAGCAGCTCGCCGCGGCCGCCGCGGAGCAGCTCGACACGCTGCCTGAGCGGGTGCGGTTCTCGCAGGGGCGCGTGTACGCTGCCGAGGACCCGAACAAGGCGATGAGCTTCGTCGAGGCGGTGGCGCTGGCGGAGGGGAAGTTCGGCACGCTCGGCGCGGTCGGCTCCTATTCGCCGCCCAAGGCGCCGGGCCGCTACAAGGGCGCGGGGGTCGGGCCGTCGCCGGCCTACAGTTTCTCGGCCTGCGTGGTCGAGACCGAGGTCGACCCCGCCACCGGCTGGATCACGGTGCCGAAGATCTGGATCGCGCACGACATCGGCCAGGCGATCAACCCGGTGCTCGCGCGCGGGCAGGTGATCGGCGGCGTGTACATGGGGCTGGGCGAGGCGCTGATGGAAGAACAGGTTTTTCGCCGCCTGCCGGCCAAGCTCTCGGGCGCGCTGGTGCACCGCACGCCGTCGCTGCTCGAGTACAAGAGCCTCACGTCGCTGGACATGCCCGAGGTCGAAGTCGCGCTGATCGAGGATCCGGACCCTAACTGCCCCTACGGCGCGAAGGAAGTCGGGCAGGGGCCGCTGCTGCCGGTGATGCCGGCGCTCGCGAACGCGGTGTTCGACGCGGTCGGGGTGCGCATCGACGAGGTGCCGATCACGCCCGACAAGGTGCTGCACGCGCTGGAGAAGAAGGCCAAGGGCGAGGCGCCGCGCGTCGGCCCTGAGAGCTTCCCCGCGGTGCCGTACCCGGCGCCGATTTTCGTGCTGCCGCCCTGGGAAGACGGCGATGGCAATGAGGTGAAGAAAAATGATGCGTCTGCCGTGGTTTGATTTTCGCGCACCCGCCACGGTCGGCGAGGCTGCGCGCATCCTCGCCGCCGAAGGCCCGCAGGCGATGCTGATCGCGGGCGGCACCGACCTGGTGCCGAACATGAAGCGCCGCCACCAGACGCCGGCGACGCTGGTGTCTTTGCGCAAGGTTGAAGAGCTTCGCAAGTTGAACGGTTCCCTGGGAGCCTGTTTGACGCTCACCCGGATCGTCGAGTCGCCTCTGATACGGGAGCGCTACCGCGCCCTGTGGCAGGCCGCGGCGCAGATCGCCACCCCGCACCTGAGGAACATGGGCACCCTCGGCGGCAACCTGTGCCTCGATACGCGCTGCACCTACTACAACCAGAACTACGAGTGGCGCCAGGCGATCGACTTTTGCCTCAAGAAGGAAGGCGAGATCTGCTGGGTGGCGACCGCGAGCAAGCGCTGCGTTGCGGTGTCGTCGACCGACACCGCGCCCGCGCTGATCGCGCTCGGGGCGAAAGTGAAGCTGGTGTCGTCCGCCGGCGAGCGGGAGGTCGCGCTCGCCGACCTGTACAGGAACGACGGCATCGACTACCTGAGCCGCAAGCCCGATGAGATCCTGACGGAGGTGATGCTGCCCGAGGCCGAAGGCTGGAAAAGCACCTACTGGAAGCTGCGCCGGCGCGGCTCGTTCGACTTTCCGGTGCTAGGGGTTGCGGCGGCAATACGGTTTGGAAAGGACGAAGTCATAGAAGAAGCAAGAATTGCCCTCGGCGCGGTCGCCTCGCGCCCGTTCCTGGTCGACAAGGCCGGCGCGGCCCTGGTGGGCAAGAAGCTCAGCGACGAGGTCATCGCCGAGGCGGCGGCCAGCGTCGCCTCGCGCGCCAAGCCGATGGACAACACCGACCTCGACC